>CADAHK010000024.1:0-22514 GCA_902787725.1 uncultured Eubacteriales bacterium
CAAGCTGATCACACCGATCGCTATCGAAGAAGGACTGAGATTCGCTATCAGAGAAGGCGGAAGAACAGTAGGATCAGGCGTTGTAACTGAGGTTATCGAGTAATTTGATCACAACAGATAAGATTACGACAAACGTAAGATAAAAGACGGCCTTTATGGGCCGTCTTTTTTCACGCATGAATTTACCTTATCAAATTGTAAGATTTTAACCCATTGTTTGAATGATATAATTAATGCGTAAAAGTGCGCATTGGGGAAAAGGGGAACAAAAACCGTAATGAAGAGCAGAAGATTCAGGGACAAAGGGTTTTCGACACAGACCCTGTCAGAGCTTGAGGTCGAGGAGATCGTCAAGGGATCCGAGGGATACGAAAAAGGCGAAGCTCCTATCGGCCGCGATACTCAGAGCGCGGAAAGTCTGGACGACATGGCGAAGCTTCAGAAGAACGTCCATGGCCAGTCACAGATGAGCCGCACTCACAGTTATGATGCCCTGGACGCGGTCCGCGACTTCGGCCCGACGGATTACGCGCCTGAGCCTGAACCCGAGCCCGTGTATGAACCGGAGCCTGATCCTGAGTACGGTTTTGAACCGGAATACTACGACGGCGAAGACAGCGACAGCAGAACGTCCGAACCAGCTGAGCAGTTCGCCCTGCAGCCGCTGACGCCGAGCGATGAAAAGTACAACGACATCATGGACAACTATGAGGAAGTCATAGAAAAGATGTCGTCAAACCCTACTAAGCCTAAATACTGGTTCAAGGAGCAGGGCGATCACTGGTTCTGCACCTGCGGACAGCTCAACAAGGGAGATGTCTGCTCGAACTGCGGTCTGGAAAGAGACATACTCAGAGCGCTGTTCTTCCTCCATGAGCCTGGTGATGAAGCCGGAAAATACGAAGGCATGGACGTCACGTACACCGACGTGGACGTAAAGGACAACAGGCTGTCGACCAAGGCCAAACTTATAATAGCCATCGTGGCGATAGTTATACTCGGAGCCGCTGCCGGCATTTATTCATACTATTACATCATCAAGCCGAACATGGAGAAGGAGGCCGCGGCAACAGCCAAGGCCATGGCTGAAAGCATAGAGAAGAACGTTCCCGCCTGCACCAAGGACATGAACGACTTCCTCAGGAACAGCTATGTGACTGCAGGCGATGACAGCTTTGCAGACGGAAGCTACGAACGCGCCATGAGGTTCTACGGCAAGGCCATGGCCATAGGCGGCGGTGAGGATCTCACTGACAAAATCAACAAAGCGAAATTCGAATACGTCAAAGCCCACAAGAAGGATGGCGGCGACAAGTTCGAGAAGTATCTGGGCGAGCTTCACGAAGCGGGATACGACGGCATAGACGAAATATACAAGGAGTACTACGCGTGGCACTTCAACATCGTCGCAAATCTGAGCGCGGATGATTACTCCAACGACATCGGAACGGCCAGCAGGGCGGATACGGTTTACTTCCACGTATCTGTAAGCGGAGGCCCTCCGGGAGAGACTCTGGACATCTATTACGACGCAACATGGCCGTCGGGAGCAAAGCAGACCGACATGATCGGAAGCGGATGGAAATCGGGATCGAAGGGATACGCGCGTTTCTCATATCCTGTACCTATATTCGCTCAGGAAGGAACGCTGACCTTCAAGATTTACGACAAGAGCAACCAGAAGGAGCTGGGAAGCGACTCCATACAGTTCAGCCACTGATAAGAAAATCAGGACATCGGTCAATCAGGTCAAATAACAAGACTGTCAGGTATCACATATTACCGCGAGGCGATATGTGATACTTTTTTCATGTCAAATCCCAGACGTGGTATAATGATGCCATGGAAAAAGCAACACTCACAACGGAAAAAATAAGACTCTGGGGAATAGTGCAGGGCGTCGGATTCAGGCCCTTCGTCGCGAAGGTAGCCGACAGACTGTCCATGAAGGGCGAAGTTCTGAACATAGGCGGTCTTGTGGACATAACTGTCACAGACACTGAGGAGCGCATAGGCGAATTCATCGAGACTCTGGTCAGAGAGAAGCCGGGCCCGTCTGAAATCGTTCACATCAGAAAGCAGAAGCTCCCGCTCGCTGATTTCGACAGATTCACAATAATAAAGAGCGACGAAGGCGACGATGAAGCGGCGATGATTCCGGCCGATCTGGCCATCTGCCCCGACTGCCTGAGAGAGCTCTACGACAAGGACAATCCGCGCTATCTGCATCCATTCATAAGCTGCCAGCTCTGCGGACCGAGGTACACGATCATAGACAGAATCCCGTACGACAGGGACAACACGTCGATGATCGACTTTCCGATGTGCGATTTCTGCGAGGGTGAGTACACCGACCTTCACGACAGGCGCCATCACGCCCAGACGATATCGTGTCATGAGTGCGGACCGGAGCTCATCTGGACAGATACGGATGCAAAGGCAGGAGTCCCTGCTGCAAAGGCAGGCGCGGCCGATGATGATTCATCCATCCTCGACAGGGCCGCGGATGTTCTGAAGAGAGGCGGAGTCGTGGCCTTTAAGTCCGTCGGCGGATACAATCTGGTTGCCGATCCGTTCAACGAGGAGGCCGTAAGCATGCTTCGTGAAATCAAGAACAGGGAGACGAAGCCTTTCGCCGTGATGTTCAGAAGCCTAGATGAGATAAAAGAGTACTGCAGCGTGGATGAGGTCGAGGAGAAACTCCTTCAGTCCTCGGCGCGCCCGATCATACTTCTTGAACATAAGCTCAATGAACTGGAGAATGCGGAAGGAGAGGTGCCGGGCAGCCGCAGCTTCGAAGATCTCAAGAGGAGCAGGTTCATAGGATCATTCCTTCCGAGCTTCGCGGCCCAGTACATGCTGCTCGACAGGATCAGCCCGCTCATCTTTACGAGCGCCAATCCGTCGGACATGCCGATGATAAAGGACGAAGACGAGATCGTCAGCTTTTGCGAAAAAACAGGCAAGGTCGGCGGAATAATCGCCAACAGGCGCAGGATCAACGTGCGTGTCGACGATTCGGTAACGCGCGTTATCGACGGTCAGCCGCAGATGATCAGGAGAAGCAAAGGCTACGCGCCCGTACCGCTCTATGTGAGCGCCGGAAGCAGGGATGACGAGCCCGCTTTCAGCCTGCTCGCGTGCGGAGGCCAGCTTAAGAATTCATTCGCGCTTACAAAGGGACCGTTCGCGTACGTCAGCCAGTTCTTCGGCGACATGGATACGGTTGAGAATCAGAAGATATATGATGAGAATGTTACACGCATGGCGGATTTGTTCAGGATAAAGCCTCAGGCGGTAATCTGCGACATGCATCCGCTCTACCAGCCGACCCTGTACGCGGAGAAGTACGCCGGGGAGAACGGACTGCCTTTGGTTAAGGTGCAGCATCATCACGCTCACGTGGCGTCCGTGATGGCTGAGAACAATCTCGAAGGCAAGGTCATCGGGGTTTCCTTCGACGGTACGGGATACGGCACTGACGGGGCCATTTGGGGCGGCGAGTTCCTGCTCTGCGAAGGCGGGGAGTTCGAGCGCCAGGCTCACCTTAAATACGTGGACATGATAGGCGGGGATTCGTCCATGAAGGACGCCAGAAGATCCGCACTCAGCTACATGGCGGCCTATCAGAGGGGCTACCTTGGAGAAGATGAAGCGGACGCGGAAGGGTGCCGCCAGATAAGCGTGGACATTTCGGACATCATTGAGTTCGGAGCGGCGCAGCTGGCGGGTTGTCCTGACAGCCTGCTGATTCTCAAGGCCCTCGACAAGGGCGTGAACGCAATCAGAAGCTCCAGCATGGGACGCCTCTTCGACGGCGTGTCAGCTCTGCTCGGAATAAAGGATTACAACGACTATGAGGGTCAGTGCGCGATCATGCTCGAGGATGCTGCTGCCTTTGCGCAGAAGAATCCGGGAGCCGACAGGGCGTCGGATCTGGCGCTGTCCTTCCACGGGCGCATAATAGACATGATCGTCGCGGAGTGCGAACGCGTAAGAAAAGACACCGGAGCGGAGCAGGTGGCCCTGACGGGAGGCACGTTCCAGAACAAGATTCTAATGGAGGGAGTTGTAGGAAAACTGCGGGGCAGAGGTTTTGACGTTTACTACAACATCAGCGTCAGCCCGAATGACGGAGGGCTCGCTCTGGGCCAGGCGTTCATCGGAATGAACCGGTTCCGGTGAAGAGCATGATACAGTTGACAAATCGGGCTTTTTTGGTTATACTATCTAACAGTTAGATAATTTAATCATTTGAGCATCTAACTGATTAAATATTGTAAATCAGAGATCCGAACAGGATCTCAGAATAAAAGAGGTTTTTATTTTAAGGAGGAAATGAAAAATGTTATTTGATCAGATCGCAGCTATCGTAGCAGAACACCTGGATTGTGATGTTGAGGAAATCAAGAGAGAGTCAACTTTCGAATCACTGGGAATCGATTCACTGGATGCAGTAGAACTGGTTATGAAGATTGAAGAGGAACTCGGCGTTCAGATGGACCTCGACAGAGATCTGGAAACTGTTGATGAGCTCATCAAGTTCGTAGAAGAGAAGATGAACTAATCTTTGCAAATAAATAATCCTTGAATGAATGACGGCCTTTATACGGCCGTCAATTCACAATGTGCAAAAAGCATGGAGAACAGATTATGAAAAAAGGAAGAATAGCTGAAATGCTCGGAATCGAATATCCGATCTTTCAGGGAGGCATGGCATGGATCGCAGACGCTGACCTGGCCGCCGCTGTTTCAAACGCGGGCGGACTGGGAATCATCGCTGCGGGAAATGCGGACACAGAATATGTTAGAGGTCAGGTCAGGAAGGCAAAGGAGATGACGAGCAAGCCGTTCGGACTGAACATCATGCTGCTCAGCCCTTTTGCTGATGAGATCGCGCAGATGGTTGTTGACGAAGGAGTTAAAGTGGTAACTACCGGCGCCGGAAACGCGGGCAAGTACATGAGCCTGTGGAAAGAGGCCGATGTAAAGGTTATCCCTGTAGTTCCTTCCGTCACGTTTGCCAAGATGGCTGCAAGAACCGGCGCCTTTGCGGTAATCGCTGAGGGCGGCGAGAGCGGCGGCCACATCGGGGAGCTGGCAACCATGCCGCTTGTACCTCAGGTTTGCGACGCAATCGATCTGCCTGTAATCGCTGCGGGCGGAATCGCCGACGGACGCGGAATCGCCGCGGCGCTGGCTCTGGGAGCAGAAGCGGTACAGCTTGGAACAAGATTCCTGTCAGCCAAGGAGTGCAACATACACGAGAACTACAGGAACAAGGTATTCAAGGCCGGCGACACTGCGACAGTTGTAACGGGCAGAAGACTGGGACATCCGGTAAGAAGCATCAAGAACCAGTTCGCAAGGGAATACGGCAAAATCGAGTACACTGATATTTCAGATGAGGAACTCGATCAGTTTGCAGCTGGCAGACTGCGCATGGCAGTTGTCGAAGGCGACGAGAAGAACGGATGCTTCCTGGCAGGACAGAGCGCAGGCATGGTCACTAAAGAGCAGACGTGCGCTGAGATCATAGCCGATCTCATGCAGGACGCAGACAGAGTATTAGGAGAATTAAAGAAATGGGAAAAATAGCTTTTGTATTTGCAGGTCAGGGCGCGCAGAGCCCCGGCATGGGAAAAGACGTATATGACGCAGTACCGGCAGTCCGCGATATCTTCGCAAAGGCAGACGCGGGAAGACCCGGGACGAGCGCCCAGTGCTTTGAGGCGGATGCTGACGAGCTCATGCAGACCAAGAACACGCAGCCTTGTGTCTACACAGTAGACCTGGCCATGGCGGCGGCTCTTGAAGCCGAGGGAATCCACGCAGACATGACTGCGGGCTACTCCCTTGGAGAGCTGGCGGCTCTTACTTACGGCGGAGCGATGACTATTGAAAACGGAATCGGAATCGTCAGCGAGAGAGGAAGACTCATGCAGATCGCGTCTGAAGCTCACGAGACGGGAATGATGGCTGTTCTGAAGCTGTCCGACGAGAGAGTTGAAGAGCTTTGCAGCAAGTATCCTGATCTTTATCCTGTAAACTTCAACTGTGACGGACAGGTTTCCGTCGCGGGCGACAAGGAACAGATAAACGAGATGGCGGATGAAGTAAGAGCTGAGGACGGCCGCGTCAGAATCCTGAAGGTAAGCGGAGCGTTCCACTCACCTTACATGAACGAGGCTTCCGCTGAATTCGCGAAGTACCTCAAAGACGCTGAAATCGGCGAGGCGACCATTCCGGTTTATTCAAACTGTACGGCTCTGCCTTATGAAGGCGATTACAAGCAGCTTCTGGCGGAGCAGATCATCAATCCTATCTACTGGAAGAAGCTCATACTGAACATGATAGATGAAGGCGCTGACACTTTCATCGAGCTCGGACCGGGCAAGGCGCTGACATCCATGATCACTAGAATATCCGATGATGTGAAGATGTATCGCGTAAGCGATATGGAAACTCTTCAGGAAACACTGGAAGGAGTAAAGAATAATGCTTAATGGTAAAACAGCAGTCGTAACAGGCGGCGGATCCGGCATCGGCAGAAAAACTGCCGTTAAGCTGGCGGCGGACGGAGCGAACATCGTCATCATCCACATGGATCCGGAAGAGAAAGTTGCCGAGGTAGTCAAAGAGATTGAAGATCTGGGCGTCAAAGTAAAAGAAATACGCTTGAACGTTGCGGATTTTGAAGCGGTCAAGGAGACAGTAGCTGAAATCGTCAAGGAATTCGGCAGCATCGACATCCTCATCAACTGCGCAGGAATCACAAGAGACGGCCTCATCGCAATGATGAAGGAAGAGAACTTCGACGCGGTAATCGGAGTCAACCTCAAGGGAACATTCAACATGATCCGCCACTGCACACCTGTATTCATGAAGCAGAGAAGCGGATGCATCGTTAACGTATCATCAGTTTCAGGGCTTATCGGCAACGCAGGCCAGGCAAATTACAGCACGTCAAAGGCCGGTGTCGTAGGACTCACTAAGTCAACTGCCAAGGAACTGGTTGGAAGAGGAGTACGCTGCAATGCGGTTGCGCCTGGATTCATCGCAACTGACATGACGGCGAACCTCAGCAAGAACAATCCGCTGATCGACATGATTCCGATGAAGAGAATGGGAACCGCAGATGAAGTCGCGGACCTCATCTTCTTCCTGGCGTCAGACGCGGCAAGCTATATCACAGGCGAAGTCATCAAGGTAGATGGCGGAATAGCAATGTAGGAGAAACCAATGGAAAGAAAAGTAGTAGTAACCGGAATGGGCGTTATCACGCCGGTGGGCAATGACGTCGAGACATTCTGGAACAACATCATTTCAGGCGTGAACGGAATCGCTCCAATCACCAGATTTGACACGACTGATTACGCAGTCAAGATCGGCGCGGAAGTCAAGGATTTCGATCCGACCAAGTACATGGAGAAATCCGAGGTCAGAAGATCCGACCACAACGTACACATGGCTGTCGCGGCAGCGGCTCAGGCCGTTGAAGACAGCGGTATCGAAGGAAATTTCGACCCTGAGAGAGCAGCTGTATACTTCGGATCCGGCATAGGCGGCATCGAGACCTTCGAGAACAACTTCGAAAAGCTTTTGAACAAGGGACCTAGATTTGTGTCTCCTTACTTCATTCCGATGATGATTCCAAACATGGCTGCAGGCACGATTGCCATCAGATACGGTATGAGGGGCCCGGCCCTGCCGTCCGTATCCGCATGCGCATCAGGCACGAACGCCATCGGCGAAGCACTGCGTCTGATAAGACACGGATATGCCGATGTTGTCATCACAGGAGGAACTGAAGCGGCGCTGACGCGTACCGGACTCTCAGGATTCATCAAGATGCAGGCGCTGAATATGACTGACGACGTCAACAGGGCAAGCCTTCCGTTCAACAAGGAAAGAGGCGGCTTCGTCATCGGCGAAGGCGCAGGCGCTCTGGTCGTTGAGAGCGAAGAACACGCAAAGGCAAGAGGAGCCAAGATCTACGCTGAACTGGCGGGCTACGGCTCGACATGCGACGCTCATCACATGACTGCTCCGGACCCTGAAGCAAAGGCAGGTTCAAAGGCCATCAAGGACGCTTACGATGAATGCTGCAAGGAAGGCATCATCGATCCGACCAAGGTTTACGTAAACGCTCACGGAACGGGCACTCCGCTCAACGATAAATCTGAGACAATCGCTCTCAAGAAGGTTTTCGGAGACGACGCTTACAAGATCGTCATCAGCTCGACTAAGTCCATGACAGGACACATGCTGGGCGGAACCGGCGCGGTAGAAGCCATTGCTTCAATACTTACAATCAAGAACGGAATCGTACCTCCGACAATCAATCTGGATGTTCCGGATCCGGAGTGCGATCTTAACTACACACCGAACGTTGCGGCAAAGGGCGAGTTTGACTGTGCGCTTTCAACTTCCCTGGGCTTCGGCGGACACAATGCATGTATAGGATTCAAGAGATATGAATAAAGAAGAATTAATGAAAATACTGCCTCACAGAGACAATATGCTGCTCGTTGAAGAGGCCGAAGTAGTTGTAGAAACAGACAAAGACGGAAACGAGAAGAAGGTATCTTACGGTAAATACCACGTGCGCGGAGATGAGTTTTTCCTGCAGGGACACTTCCCGGGAAATCCTATAGTTCCAGGCGTGATTCTCTGTGAGATGATGGCCCAGTCCTCCTGCGTTCTCCTTCAGGACGTCGTAGAGGAAGGTACCGGGACCATGTTTACCGGGCTCAATAATGTGAAGTTCAGAAGTCCTGTAAAGCCTGGAGACACATTTGAGTCAAAGTGTGAGATCACAAAGGCAAAGCCGCCGTTCTATTTCGCCAAGGGCGAAGGCCGCGTTGACGGCAAGGTGGCGGTTAAGGCCGAGTTCTCATTCATTCTCGTGAAGGAGTAGTCAATGGACAAGAAACTTGTAATAACCGGCATGGGCGCAGTAACACCTATAGGCATAGGTGTAAATGAGTACTGGGATAATCTCATGGCCGGCGAGACCGGAATCGATTACATAAAAACAGTAGATATTGAAGACCTTCCAATCAAATTCGCCGGTGAAGTTGATTTCAATCCGAAGGACTTCATTCCGCGTAAAAAGGCATCTGAAATGGACAGATTCATGCAGATGGCTTACGTCGCGGCAGGAGAAGCTTTATCTGAGGTGGAAATCGATCCTTACAGAACCGGAATCGTCGTAGGAACGGCGCTGAACGGCATCAGGACCATAACAGACACCGAGAGAGCTTATCTCAATTCAGCGACGAAGAAGGTAGGCCCGAGATTTCTGCCGAAATCCCTCGGAAATGTCTGCGCTTCACAGATTGCGATTGAGCATGATCTCCACGGACCGAGCATGACGCTTAACACCGCCTGCGCATCCGGAGGCGACGCGATTTCACTGGCTTCGATGATGCTTCAGTCAGGATTCGCGGACATGATGGTCGCAGTCGGCGCTGAATCAGCGACAGAGCCTATCATGATTCAGTCACTGGCTTCAGCAAAGGCGCTCAGCACCAGAAATGATGAGCCTCAGAAAGCATGCAGACCGTTCGATATAGACAGAGACGGTTTTGTAATAGGTGAAGGCGGCGGAGCCGTAGTAATCGAGACCGAAGAACACGCAAAGGCAAGAGGCGCTCATATTTACGCGGAACTTGCCGGGTTCGGAAACAACACAGACGCGTATCATCCGGTAACTCCTCGTCCCGACGGGGAAGGCGAAATCCTGTGCATGAAGCAGGCGATTGAAATCGCGGGAATCAAACCGGAAGACATCGGATACATAAACAGCCACGGTACCGCGACTCCAAAAGGCGATGTTGCCGAAACAGAAGCCGTTAAAGCGGTATTCGGTGACGCGACCGCGGATCTGGTCCTGAATTCAACCAAGGCAGCTACAGGGCATATGATGGGTGCAGGCGGAATAACTGAAGTCATCACCTGCATCAAGTCGATAGAGACAGGTCTCATCGCGGCGACCCTGAATCTGGACAATCCGGATCCGGAGTGTGATCTGAACTATGTATCAAAAGTAACATTTAAGAAACTTGACTACGCCATGTCCAATGCCTTTGGATTCGGCGGACAGAACTCAAGTATAATTGTTGGAGCGTACAAATAGCATGACTGATTACAACAGCAAGTTAAATGCCATCCTCACGGAGGCATATCATAACGCGCTCCTTGCTGAGGAGACCAAGAGAAAGTACAGCAGCGGAAATTTCACGTTCAGAGACAGAAATGCTGTAACTTTTATCATGGGTTTCAGAAATGGCACGAACATCAGCAGCGTGGCGGATTATCTCAAGATATCCCGTCCGTCCGCGACCATGACCATAAAGAAACTCGAGAAGAACGGTCTCGTCGAAAGAAAAGTGGATCCTTCGAACCACAGAAACGCCATCGTGAAGGTTACGAGGAAGGGCAGGATATACGCCCGCTACCAGCAGAACTACAGCGAGGAAATGGCAAAAGCTTTAAGCGAGGATCTGTCTCCTGAGGAGAGGGATGCGCTTTACGAAGGACTGTGCAAGCTGAACCAGTTCTTCTCCGACACCATCAAGGAGTCGAACATGAAACACAAATAAAAAACAGGAGCGGCCGCTTTGTTTTTCATATTGTTGTCATGCTGTTTCGTTAGTTCCGTCTGTTTTATTATTCAACCAGCGGAAGTGTAGCAAAATACTTTTCAAGCTCTGCGTCAGTCGGGATATAATCGTCCATTACTCCGTTGTGGAACTTCTCGTAAGCCACCATGTCGAAGTATCCTGTTCCCGTCAGTCCGAAGACAATCGTCTTCTCTTCGCCTGTCTCTATGCACTTCTTGGCTTCATCCAGGGCGATTTTGATTGCGTGGGAGCTTTCAGGAGCAGGGAGGATTCCCTCGACTCTGGCGAACTCTTCCGCTGCCTGGAATACTTCTGTCTGAGGAACAGCAACTGCTTCCATGAGACCGTCATCGTAGAGCTGTGAGAGAACAGGGCTCATTCCGTGGTATCTCAGGCCGCCTGCGTGGTTAGGAGCAGGGATGAAGTTGCTGCCGAGTGTGTACATCTTGGCGAGCGGACATACCATTCCCGTGTCGGCGAAGTCGTATGCGTACTTGCCTCTTGTGAAGCTCGGACATGACTGCGGTTCGACAGCGATTATGCGGTAGTCGGCGTTGCCCTTTATCTTCTCTCCCATGAACGGGGCAATGAGTCCGCCCAGATTGGATCCGCCTCCGGCGCATCCAATTACCATGTCAGGAACAATGTCGTATTTGTCAAGAGCAGCCTTTGTCTCCAGACCTATTATGGATTGGTGAAGCAGTACCTGGTTCAGAACGCTTCCCAGAACGTATCTGTAACCCGGAGTTGAAGTGGCCACCTCAACAGCTTCGGAAATGGCACATCCAAGGCTTCCCGTTGTTCCCGGATGGGCTTCAAGAATCTTCTTTCCTATCTCTGTTGTTGTTGAAGGCGATGGTGTAACTTCTGCTCCGTATGTGCGCATTACCTCTCTTCTGAACGGCTTCTGTTCGTATGAAACTTTTACCATGAAGACTTTGCAGTCGAGGTCGAAATATGAACAGGACATGGAGAGGGCAGTACCCCACTGACCGGCACCGGTCTCAGTTGTAACTCCCTTGAGGCCCTGCTGCTTGGCGTAGTAGGCCTGAGCGATTGCGGAGTTGAGCTTGTGGCTTCCGCTGGTGTTGTTGCCTTCGAACTTGTAGTAGATCTTTGCCGGAGTACCCAGCTTTTCCTCGAGGCAGTAAGCCCTGATCAGCGGTGAAGGTCTGTACATCTTGTAAAAGTTTCTGATTTCCTCAGGAATCTCGATGTACGGATCTGTATTGTTCAGCTCCTGCTTGCACAGCTCTTCGCAGAATACAGGCGAGAGCTCTTCAAGTGACATCGGCTGATGGGTTCCCGGATGGAGGAGAGGAGCAGGCTTGTTTACCATGTCTGCTCTCAGGTTGTACCATGCCTTCGGCATCTCGTGCTCTTCCAGGTATATCTTATAAGGGATTTCTTTAGTACTCATCTTGTTACTCCTTTCTTATTAAAAAAGCGGCTCCAGGTCAACCTGTGCCGCTAATCGTCTTCGTCTGTTCGTGTTACTTATCAAATGTTTCCGGACTTCAGCATTGCAAATCAACCTTACAATTTATCAGTTGTAAAGCTGCGCCACCACCAATATCCGTTTGTCATGCTTTTAATAATGACCATTTGAAACTCCTTTTATGTGGTTAAAATAGCACGATGTTTTTAACCTGTCAAGAAAAACTTTATTATCAAATTACTTTAATCAGCAGAAGTCTGCCTTTTGCAACTGAAACTTTGGCGGTCACTCCCGGCGTCACCTCGTTGCTCACGGCGTACTGATAGTCGCATTCGATGGCCGCGTTTTCAAGCGGGTACTTGGCGTTCTCGATGGTTACGCCTTCTGCCTCGCCGGTGATGTTCAGCAGTGAGAAGAATGAATATGTGTCTTCTATGAACGCCGGACCTGATGACACTATTTCCATTTCGGAATAGTCGTCTACTGCCTTTGCGCTTTTGCCCGCCGTATCCAGCATGAGGAGAATGGACAGGTTAGCCAGGGTGTGGTCGAGCCTGGCGCCGATCACGCCGACGAGAAGAAACTCTTCAAACCCGTGGGACAGCATTTCCTTTGCCGCGAAGAATGTATCAGTATCGTCCTTCTCGCGCGGGAGCACTATTGTTTCAACATCCATGTGCGGATTCTCATGGGAATCAAAATCCCCGACGATCAGGTCAGGACTCGCTCCGAGACCCTCCGCGTGCCTGAGGCCGCTGTCACAGAACACAAAATAATCGTCATCGCGCAGCCTCGCGCGGACAATGTCATATCTTTCTATTCCTGCTCCTCCGATT
Source organism: uncultured Eubacteriales bacterium (assembly GCA_902787725.1). Classification (GTDB taxonomy): domain Bacteria; phylum Bacillota; class Clostridia; order Peptostreptococcales; family Anaerovoracaceae; genus Lentihominibacter. Next base: position 12,903 of record CADAHK010000024.1, read on the forward strand.
ATTACACAGCGTCTCATATCTTCCTCCCTCAATAGTGCAGGCTGCCTTTGCATTAATCTGCTCTATGATTCTATCACATAATTGAACAATTTGTATTGTATCTAACGTTTTGACAACTTTTTCGCAGTCAGAACTATTGACAGGGCGTGTTTTGAATCAAGAAGTTGAACATTCTATTGTGTATCGTATGAATTGACAATGAAATTTGAAAAAAACGTTGTCAATTATCAGAGGCGTCAGATAAATGTTCAACGTTGTGTGATTTGAAGTTGATTTATTTGCGCAAATAAGGTAGGAAAGTTGTCATCTTTAAAGCAAGATATGAAAATGTTCAAGTTCTGTGTCTGAATGACGCCGGGACATGAAGAAAAACATAAAGAAAAAATTGTTGACATGCCCATTTAAGTGTGATAGTTTAATTTACGTAATTAAAGCGCTGCAAGATGCGCGTGGGAGAAACAAATGGTTAAGACAGTTAACATCGCAAAAGCATACTACTACTTTTACTTCGGCTTTACCGCAGATCGGTAAGGTTAATTTGCGATGTTAGAATGAGTAGCTAAAACAATTTAGTAAAGTTCGAAGCGTCACAGGTTAACCTGAGGCGCTTTTTCTTTTAGCAATCATCAATAAGTTATAGTTTTAGGAAAGGATTTATTATGAACACGACAACAGTGCTGACCTTGGCTCTGATCATCATCTTCTTCGCGGTGATGATGACCATAGGAGTAAGGACAAGAAAACACGCCAGAGATGTGTCGGGATTCGTGCTGGGTTCAAGATCCGTCGGACCGTGGCTTTCAGCCTTTGCGTTCGGAACTTCATACTTTTCGGCAGTAATCTTCGTCGGATACGCCGGACAGTTTGGATGGAACTTCGGACTCGCGTCCACCTGGATCGGTCTGGGAAACGCCTTCATCGGCTCACTTCTCGCATGGCTGATCCTGGGCAGACGTACCAGAATCATGACAAATCATCTGGACAGCCGCACGATGCCTGACTTCTTCGGATCCAGATTCGGTTCACAGAAGCTCAGAGTAGCGGCATCCGTTATTACTTTCATCTTTCTGATCCCGTATACGGCATCTCTGTACAACGGACTTTCGAGGCTGTTCGCAATAGCGTTCCCGGGCATAGACTACGCGGTATGCGTAGTGGTAATGGCGGCGCTGACATGCGGATATGTAGTTCTGGGAGGCTACATGGCTACGGCTACCAACGACTTCATCCAGGGCTGCATCATGCTGATCGGTATCGCCGCGGTAATCATTGCGGTAATACACGACAACGGAGGCCTGAACACGGCGATGGAGACGCTGGCTACGGGAGAAAACGGAGGATGGCAGTACGCGTCGTTCCTTGGAGCAGATCCTGTTTCGCTGTTCTTTGTAATAATGCTTACATCCCTTGGAACATGGGGACTGCCTCAGATGGTGGGCAAGTTCTACGCCATCACAAATGAGGATGCAATCAAGAAGGGTACGGTAATATCCACATTCTTCGCGCTGGTAGTCGCGGGCGGATGTTACTTCCTCGGAGGATTCGGAAGGCTGTACGACATAAACGTCGAAGTAGACGGGTTCGACTCGATAATACCGAGCATGCTCTCAACACTTCCGGCAGTGATCATAGCGATCATCATCGTACTGGTGCTCTCAGCATCCATGTCCACGCTTTCGTCACTCGTGCTGACAAGCTCATCGACGATTACGCTGGACTTCATAGCACCGCTCAGAAAGAAGCCTATTAAAGAAACGACCAAGGTTGTAATAATGAGATCGTTCATCGTGGTATTCGTTATTATATCGGCATACATCGCCATAAGGCAGGCACACGCAAAGAGCCTGTTCATAGCACAGATGATGGGTATCTCATGGGGCGCGCTGGCAGGATCGTTCCTGGCGCCTTTCATGTACGGCCTGTACACGAAACACGTTTCGAGAGTCGCTGTAGCATGCTGCTTCATATGGGCTACATGCCTTGAGATACTTCAGCTGTTCATTTCACTGGGAATGCTTGATGTATCAGGAAGCGCGCTGCTGGCGTTCGTATTCAGAAACTCTCTGTACTCTGGCGTGTTCGGAATGGTCGGCGGCCTCGTAATAGTGCCGATTGTGACTGCTCTGACGCGGAAAGCGATACCTGACAACACAGAAGAAATATTCAGCTGCTACAAACCGAGAAGAACTGTCGGAATTGCGGACAACCTCGGTGAGTAGAGCAGATCAAGGAGAGATAAACATGACTGCCTATTATCAGAAAGAGATAGAAACTGCATCGAGGGAGGAAATCCTGAAGATTCAGAACGAAAAGATACGTAAACAGGTCAAACACGTTTACGAAAACGTACCCTATTACAGGAACCTGATGGAAGAGAAGGGGGTTACGCCTGACGATATCCAGAGTGTGGATGACATCAAAAAGCTTCCTTTCCTCTCAAAAGCGGACTTGAGGGAGGCTTATCCGGACGGACTGCTGGCTGTCGACCTTAAGGACTGCGTGCGCATTCACTCGACATCGGGAACCACAGGCAAGCGCGTAGTGGCATTCTACACACAGCACGACATCGATCTTTGGGAAGAGTGCTGTGCCAGAGCCATAGTCGCCGCAGGCGGGTCTGAGGAAGATGTACTGCAGGTCTGCTACGGATACGGACTCTTCACCGGAGGGGCCGGACTGGATGGGGGATCCCACAAGGTCGGCTGCCTGACGCTGCCGATGTCATCAGGAAACACGGACCGTCAGATTCAGTTCATGATGGACCTCGGCGCGACTATTATCTGCTGCACGCCTTCATACGCGGCGTTCATCGGCGAAACTCTAGCCGAAAAGGGATACAAGCCTGAGGACAACAAGCTTAAGGCTGGAATATTCGGAGCGGAGCCGTGGACTGAAGAGATGCGTCAGAATATACAGAACAGCCTGGGCATCAAGGCCTACGACATATACGGCCTGACTGAAACAAGCGGACCGGGAGTCGCCTTCGAATGCGAAGCCCAGAGCGGCATGCACATTAACGAGGACCACTTCTACGCTGAAGTCATCGATCCGGATACGGGAGAGGTTCTTCCTGAAGGATCAAAGGGCGAGCTCGTGTTCACGGCGCTGGATAAGGAAGCCTTCCCGCTTCTGCGCTATAGGACACGCGACATATGCGTTCTGAGCCGTGAGAAGTGTCCATGCGGGCGTACTCATGTTAAAATGAGTAAGCCGATGGGAAGAAGCGACGACATGCTGATCATCCGCGGAGTAAATGTATTCCCTAGCCAGATTGAGACAGTCCTCCTGAACGAGGGATACACTCCTAACTACCAGATAGAGATCGGACGCAAGAACAATACAGATACGCTGGATATATACGTTGAGGCAGATCCTTCGAAGATATCCGACAAGATTGCCGACATACAGGACATGGAGGCAAGCCTGGCATCCGCAATGCGTACGATGCTCGGCATCGGGCCGAAGATTCACCTCGTGCCGCCTAAGACCATCACGAGAAGTGAGGGAAAGGCAGTAAGAGTTATAGATAATCGTAAACTGCATGATTAAGGAGGGACGAAAATGGCTATTACACAGTTATCAGTATTTCTTGAGAATAAACCGGGAAAGTTATATGAGGTCGTAAAGCGTATTTCGGAGGCAGGAATCAACCTTCGGGCCATGACCATCGCGGAAGTAAGGGACTTCGGGATTCTGAGGATCATCGTGTCCGACGCGAAGAAAGCCATGGAAGTCCTGGAAGATGATCACATCATCACTACGACAGAGGTCGTTTCCGCTGTCATGGAAGACAAGGCAGGAGCGCTCTATGACATTCTTCAGGCTCTGGAGTCCGCTAACGTAAACATCGAGTACATGTACGCGTATACGGGAGAGGTCACGGGAAGCGCGAATGTGGTATTCCGTGTGGATGATATAGAAGGGGCTGAGGCACAGCTCAGAGAAGCGGGAGTTCAGGTGCTGTAGTTTTGCAAAAGCTGGGCCGGCGGCGCTACTCGATTTCGATGGTGTCGATGTAGAACTCCTTGCCGACCTCGGACTGCTGGCCCTGACCGCCGCAGTAAGGACATTCAAAAGAGAGCAGCTGTTTTTTGAACAGTTTGCCGCAGCTGCTGCACCGAAGCTGCGGTTCGATTTTGACAAATTCAAGGGAGGCGCCCTCGCAGAGGGTGCCTTCAGCTATTATGCCAAAGTAAGTCTGAATGGCTTCTCCGACGTAGCCTGAGTAATCGCCTATGACCATGTTGACCTTAAGGACACGGCTTCCGCCGTTTTCCCGACAGTGATCATCCGCGATTTTTACTATTTTTTGTGTAATCGGAAGTTCGTGCATGAGTAGATTATATAGGAAATAATTGTAAACAACAACAAAAACGGACGATAAACACGTTGGTTTTTTATGGAAATCAATAAAAACCCCCAAAATGACCGAAAATATTGTTTGACAATAAAAAAATCTGAGATTTTTTGTGCGAAACTTACAAAAGTAATCCTTGACACAGGTACATCGTGTGACTATAATGTAAAAGTATTTTATTATAATTATTTAATGGAATCATATCATTATTAGAGAAGGAGAGTGACTGAATTGAGAGCTCAATGGAACAGCAAACTAGGTTTTATCCTCGCTGCAATCGGTTCCGCTGTAGGTCTTGGTAATCTGTGGAGATTCCCATACATAGCAGCGACGAACGGCGGCGGCGCGTTTATTTTCCCTTACCTGTTTGCAATTCTCACTGCTGGTATTCCAATCCTTATTCTGGAATACACATTAGGGAAAACCTACAGATCAGGTGCTCCTGGTACACTGGCGAGAATCAACACTAAGTTCGAATTCCTCGGCTGGTTCCAGGTACTGATTTCATTCCTGATCACCGTTTACTATTTCGCAATCGTAGTATGGGTACTCTGCTACATCGGCAAGGCCTTCGGATGTACATGGGGAGAAGACACAAGCACGTCGTTCTTCTCAGGCACCCTGGAGATCACTGACAGCATTACGGATGTCGGCGGCATCAATCCGGGTCTGCTTGCTCCATTCTTCATCGTATGGATCGTTGTAGCTATTATCATGTACGGCGGCATCAACAAGGGTATCGACATCGCGTGTAAGATCTGTCTGCCGATTCTGCTGCTGTGCGTAGTGGTTATCTTCTTCAGAGGTATCACACTTCCGGGCGCAATCGACGGCGTTGCTTACATGTTCACTCCGGACTGGAGCGCAATTGCCAAGCCGGATGTATGGGTAGCGGCTTATGGCCAGGTGTTCTTCAGCCTGTCAATCGCATTCGCGATCATGATCAGCTATTCATCATACCTGCCTAAGGAAGAAGACGTTGTCAACACTGCATTCCTGACTGCATGCACTAACCACGGATTTGAGATCTTCGCCGGAATCGGCATCTTCTCAATCATCGGTTACATGGCATACGCTCAGAACTGCGGCGTGGAAGACGTTGCGGCTGCAGGCGTTGGCCTCGCATTCGTCGTATTCCCGACAGCAATCAGCACGCTGCCTGCACTGAACTCACTGTTCGGAGTTCTGTTCTTCGTATCACTGTTCACAGCAGGTATCACATCGCTGATCTCCATCATCCAGGCCGTAATCACCGGCGTTCAGGACAAGTGGGAACTGTCACACACAAAGGCAGTTACAGTCGTTCTGGTTCCTGCATTCATCGTATCATTCCTGTTCGTAACAAGAGCGGGTCTGTACTTCCTGGATCTGGCCGACTACGTTGCAAACAACATCGGCATCGTAGCCAGCGGCGTTATCGAAGTTGTCCTGATCGGATGGTTCTTCAAGCCTGAGAAGATCAGAGCAGCTGCCAATGAGTATTCCAACTTCAGCATTGGCAAGTGGTGGATATGGTGTCTGAAGTTCGTCACCGTAATCGTACTTGGTTACACGACGATTTCAAACCTGATCACTTACTTCAGAGATGGATATGATGTATATCCGCTTTGGATCGGCGTCATCTTCATCCTGTTCCTGGTAATCGGAACATTCGTTTTAACTCTCGCAAAGGGCAAGCCAAGCTTCTACAAGAAGCCGGACGATGCTCCTGGATATGATGATTAAGAAGGAGGTAACACAATGAGCGCAAGTGCAATCATAATGATGCTGATAGCATGCATCGGACTGTGGGGCGGCATTGCTGTTTCTCTTGTCATCATGATGAAGAGCAACAGAAAAAGAGCCGAGGCCGCAGCTGCTGCAGAAGAGTCATTAGGAAAGAGACTGAATGAAGCAGAGCTTCTGCCTGACCAGGATGAGCTCAAGAAGGAAAGACTCGAAAAAGAGCTCGAAAAACTGAACAAATAACCATTATATGGTTAAGAGAGGCTGGCGCATCAAATCGGTGCGCCGGTCTTTTTTTCTTTTTATCCATAACACTGTCCGTTCTTTACGAACGTGCGGAAAAGTGTTAGAATGCGCTATGTATGGAGGTATCACATGGCAATAGATAAAGTAAGAGAATATTTCCGTCAGTTCGGAATGGAAGACAGAGTAATGGAGTTTGACGTCTCAAGCGCTACAGTAGATCTGGCGGCCGAGGCCGTCGGCGTTGAAGGAGCGCGCATCTGCAAGACAATGTCGTTCCTCAAGCCTAACGGCGAAGGAGCTATCCTCGTACAGATGGCCGGAGACGGAAGAATCAACAACAGAAAATTCAAGGATCAGTTCGGCTTCAAGGCGAAGATGCTGAAGCCTGATGAAGTGCTGGAATACACAGGACACGCAATAGGCGGCGTATGTGCCTTTGCGCTGACTCGTGATGACGTCGACGTATACTGCGACGAGACTCTCAAGAGATTTGAGACGGTTTTCCCTGCGTGCGGCTCAGACAACAGCGCGATCGAACTGACATGCGATGAGATATACAAGTACTCCAACGCTATCGGCTGGGTGGATATCTGCAAGCTGCCTGAAGAGGAGGCGTAGGACATGTGCGTCGCGATTCCCGGAAGAGTAACTGAAATAGACGGAACCACGGCCAGAGTGGACTTCAACGGAAACCTGGTCAACGTCAACATAGGGCTGGTGGAGCCTGCGGTAGGGCAGTACGTCCTCGTGCACGCGGGCTGCGCCATTGAAGTCATGGAGAAAGAGCAGGCTCAGGAGATCATAGATCTCTTCGCCGATCTGGAGGCGATGGCGTAATGGATATTGCACAGGTTATAGACTATCTGAAATCATATGACGGCAGACGGCTGAAGCTGATGGAAGTTTGCGGCACTCACACTGCCGCAATTTTTAAAAACGGCATCAGGGACCTGATTTCACCTAAGATCAGACTCATATCCGGTCCGGGCTGTCCTGTTTGCGTTACTCCGACCGCTTTCATCGACAAATGCGTTGAGTACGCAAAGGCAGACGGATGCGAGCTGCTCACTTTTGGCGACATGATGAAGGTTCCGGGAACGGCTGGCAGCCTTTCGGAGAACAAGGCTGCCGACGAAGGAGGCGCAAAGGCAAACATAACCATAATGTACTCGCCTCTCGAAGCGATAGAGAAGGCAAAGGCAAACCCGGAGATCACCTATGTGGTGGCCGCAGTCGGATTCGAGACGACGGCTCCGACCTACGCGCTGCTCGTCAAGGAAGCCGCGCGCCAGGGCGTGAAGAACATAAGGTTGGTTACGGCGCTTAAGACGGCGATTCCTGCTCTGAAATGGATCTGCGAAAACCAGAACGACATCGACGGCTTCATCTGTCCCGGACACGTCAGCGTAATTACGGGAGTGCACGTCTACGACGGGCTGGCGGCGGAGTACGGCAAGCCGTTTGTTGTGTCCGGATTTGAAGCGGAGCACATTCTGGCGGCAATATACCGCATTGTGAAGCAGATTGAAGCAGGCGAGGGGCGCGTTGAGAACATGTACCCGAACGCTGTTAAAGAGGACGGAAACGCAAAGGCGATAAAGGCAATTGAGGATGCCTTTGAACCGGGAACCGCCATGTGGAGAGGTCTGGGTCTGATTGAAGATTCCGGTCTGTATCTCAGGGACGAATTCGCAGAGTACGACGGCGGAAGCCGCGGCCTCGATGAAGACATGGAACTGCCTGAAGGCTGCAGATGCGGTGATGTAATTACAGGCAGGATCAATCCGGATCAGTGTCCGATGTTCGCAGGCGGCTCATGTACGCCAATGGAGCCTTTCGGCCCGTGCATGGTGTCCAGCGAGGGATCATGCGGCATCTGGTACAGAAATAAGCATTAATCTGGGGGAAGATAAATGAAGATTACAATGGCTCACGGCAGCGGCGGCAAGTCCTCTGCCCAGCTCATGAAAGACATATTCGGAAAGCATTTCAGCAACGACGTGCTGGCGAAGATGGAAGACGCGGCTGTGCTGGATATTCCGGCGGACCGCATCGCCTGCAGCACGGATTCGTTCGTCGTTACCCCGCTCATTTTCAAGGGCGGAGACATAGGCAAGCTGTGCGTCTGCGGCACGGTAAACGATCTGCTTATGATGGGAGCAGTGCCTAAGTACCTGACCTGCGGATTCATTCTGGAGGAAGGGCTTGAAACAGAACTGCTCGATCAGATCGTAGGGTCGATGGCGGCTCAGGCGCGTGACGCCGGAGTCATTATCGTCGCCGGTGACACAAAGGTTGTCGAAGGCAGCGGAGGAATGTACATAAACACCACAGGCATCGGCGTGATTCCTGAGGGGCGCGACGTGAGCAGCGCCAACTGCAGGGAAGGCGATGTAATCATCTGCTCAGGAAATCTGGGCGATCATCACGCCTGCATACTGAGCCACAGGATGGAAATAGAAAATGAAATAACAAGCGACTGCGCGGCGCTTAATGATATTGTGGACGCTCTGTTCGAGGCGGGAATAGATGTCAGGACCATGCGCGACGTGACGCGCGGCGGACTCGGGACAGTCATAAATGAGATAGCCGAGAGCTCCGCATGCAGGATCGAACTTGATGAGGACTCGATTCCCGTAAGCCGTGAGGTCAAAGGGTTCTCGGACATTCTGGGACTTGATCCGCTCTATATGGGAAATGAAGGAAAGATGATAGCTGTAGTTCCGGAAGAACAGGCGGAGAAGGCTCTTCAGACAATGCGCTCCACGGAACACGGCAAAGACGCCGCAATAATCGGACGTGTGCAGTCCGGTGAAGGCGCTTTCATAAAGACTCATCTGGGAGCGACGAGACGTTTCGACGTGCTTTACGGCGAAGGGCTCCCGAGAATATGCTAGAATAAAAATCAGAATCTGCGCATGTTGGCCAGGCCGATGAGAGCGAGAATGACGCCTATGATCATGCAGGCGTAGGCGCTCATGTCAGAGTGTCCCGGGAAGTATCCGGTCTTGTATGAGATGCCTATGGTGGTGATCATCATGCCGCCTCCGGCCAGCAGTATGTACGCAAGTCTTTTTCCGTAATTCATATTGTATCTCCTTAAGCCCGCTGACGCGGGTTTTTGTTTATCCTCGATTCTGTTCGTACTCCGCCAGTATGCCGGCAGTAGCGCTGCATCCCAGGCGGTCAGCGCCCGCGTTTACCATTGCAAGGGCGTCATCGAGGGTTCTGATGCCGCCTGAAGCCTTTACCTTGAGATCATCGCCGACGGTCTTTTTCATCAG
>CADAHK010000024.1:22562-28326 GCA_902787725.1 uncultured Eubacteriales bacterium
AAATCAGCGCCTGCCGCGCGGGCGGATTCGCATGCTCTGACAATCTCTTCGTCAGTAAGGAGGCATGTCTCTATTATGAGCTTGAGCAGAGCGCCGTCTTCATGGCACATCTCAGCGATGGCGTATACTTCATCTTCGACATAGGCCCAGTTTCCTGCCTTTGCCTGTCCGATGTTCATGACCAGATCGATTTCATCGGCTCCGTCCTCGAGAGCGAGCTGGACTTCATATGCCTTTGCGCCCGTTGCCATGGCGCCTAGAGGAAAGCCCGCGACCGCAGCGACTTTAACATCAGCGCCGGAAGCGTCGATGAATCTGCGGGCCGAGCGCACATAACAGCCATTTATGCATACAGCGGCTGTGCCTAAGGTGACGGCCTCGCTGAGAAGCTTCAGAATCTGCTGAGGAGAAGCCTCCGGTTTAAGCAGGGTGTGGTCGAAATATTTGCTGAAATTATCCATGTTCAATAGCCTCCTGTGTTACAATTGTAACATGAAACCGGAGATTAAAGAACTGCACAAAATTGAGCGGAAGGATATCGAGAAAGTCTACGGGATGATGATGAAATCCTTCAAAAACTACCCGAAACTGATTGGCTCCTTTCCTGACTGGGAGGACAGGCAGGCAGCGATAGAAATGGTGATCCGGTACTACGGCGCCTTTGATTTCGAGTACGGATACGCCTACAGCCTCGATGAGACCTTAAGCGAGGTTCTCATGATCATGTTCTCTGAGGAAGAAGTATATACGGAGGAACGCTTTGAAGCGGCCGGATCGTACAGCGACGAGTTCCGCGCAGCAGCCGCACGCCTCGGCGAGGAAGGTGTGCGCAGATGGTGGGACTTCTTTGATGAAGTGGACAGAACCGAGGCAGAGCTTGAGACAATACCGGACAGATATATCTATGCGGATTTCCTGTGCGTCAGCGAGGAGGTCCAGGGGCAGGGAAGAGGTTCACGGATCATTCAGGCAGCCTGCCGATACGCTGATGAAATCGGCCTTCCCATCATGCTGTTCACCAACGGCGAGGAGGACATCCGGTTCTATCGGAAGAACGGTTTTAAGGTGATCGGCGTCACAAAGTCTGAGGCCTTTGGCCTTGAGAATACATACGTACTGTACGAGCCGAAAGAGAGCGCGGAGGCTTATGATGCATAGCGACGAGCTGCTGATCGCGCGCCTTGAGGACAAGATACAGCAGGCCGCGGACAACTACATGATGACTGCGGGCGACTTTCTCGACATGCATCAGAGAAAAGTTGCCGAGGACTTCTGCAAAAGCAGGAAGCTGCCTGTCAGATGGCTTTTTTACGGAGGATACGAGGAAGCGGAGCGGTGCATGCCCGTGTTTCTTCCGGACTACATAGATGTTCCCGCGGTCGACGAAAACGGAAACATGACGGTGCCCGGCGAGATCGCCGAACTGGTGAAGGTAATTAGGGTTTCCGTGCCAAAGGGCGGCCGCGCGCTGACACACAGAGACTATCTGGGGTCGCTTCTGGCGCTCGGACTTGATCGGGAAGTGACCGGAGACATTCTGGTCAGGCAGCCTGATGAAAAAACAGGCGGCGGAGCGGACATAATCGTCGAAACAGGTGTTGCCGAATTCATAGAAATGAACTACGATAAGGCTGGACGCGCGAATCTGAGCGTCACTGTGCTGCCTGTAGAAAAGCTCGACATGGGAACGCAGAACATAGTGAGCAAGCACGATACGGTGGCTTCACTGAGGCTGGACAACGTCGTTTCGTCTGCCTTTGCATTATCGAGAGCAAAGGCCGCGGAGGCCATAAGGCGAGGCATCGTCTCGGTCAACAGCGTGGAGGCGCTCAAGGTCGACCAGGAGGTAAGCGAGGGCGACCGGATAGTTCTGAGAGGCAAAGGCAAGGCGGTCCTGACCGAGGCAGGCGGCAGAAGCCGCAAGGACAGAATAATAGTTAATTTCAGCATATACAAATAGAGGGAAAGAAATGAGAATACCTGAGATTTACAGGAAGAAAAAAGAAGAAGGAAAGCCAGTCTTTTCGCTGGAGGTGTTCCCGCCGAAGAGAAAGAGCAACAGGGACTCCATATACGACGCTGTTGAGATACTGAAGGTCACTGATCCTGATTTCATCAGCGTGACCTACGGAGCGGGAGGAAGCATCGCGGATTTTTCGACCTGCGAAATCGCGTCGAACATAAAGAAGCAGTACGGAATAGAGACGCTGGCTCACCTGACGTGCATAAACTCAAGCCGCGAGGACGTCAAAGGCATGATACAGATGCTCAAGGACGCGAAGATCGAGAACATAATGGCCCTGCGCGGCGATATAGTACCCGGTGAGGATATAAAGAGAGAGTTCGCCCACGCCAACGAGCTGGCCATTGAAATTCAGAGAAAGTCAAAGGGCGAGCTTGAGATTCTCGGCGCGTGTTACCCTGAAGGACACTATGAGGCGACGTCGCTGGACGAGGATATCCAGAATCTCAAGTACAAGATCGGAGCGGGAGTTAGCGTGCTGATCTCACAGCTCTTCTTTGATAATTCCAAGTTCTGCGAATTTCTGGAAAGAGTACGGGAGGACGGAATAAGGACTCCTGTTTCCGCCGGAATCATGCCGATCGTCAAGGCGAGCCAGATCGAGAAGACGGTGCAGCTTTCGGGAGCAAGCATGCCTCATGAGTTCACGGAACTGATCGCCCGATATCAGCATGAACCGAAGGCTCTCTATGAGGCGGGTATCGAATATGCCGTCGGACAGTGCCGCGACCTGATTGCACGGGGCGTGGACGGCGTGCATATCTACACCATGAACGACCCTAAGGTAGCCGTCAGAGTGCATGAAGGAATCAAGGATCTGCTTTAGAAAGGGGAACGGCTTATGCGCATATTTGTCGTGAGCGACACTCACGGAGACCTTAAAAACGCGATAGAGTTATACGACAGGGCCACGGAAAACGGCCCTGTCGATTTCATCATACACTGCGGAGACTTCTACAGCGACGGAGTGCGTCTCGCACAGGTCCTCGGACAGAGGGTCTACGCTGTGCACGGAAACTGCGACGGCGGATGGGGCGAAGAGTTCAAGATCGTCGAGACGCCCGCCGGCAGGATTATTGTAATTCACGGGCACAACGAGGATGTGGACTTCTCCCTGGACAACGCTGTGTATCTGGCCCAGCGTGAGAAGTGCTCAGCGGTCTGCTACGGGCACACCCACAAGGCAGTCATCAAAGAGCACAACGGCATCCTGTTCGTCAACCCGGGCAGCACACGGAGACCCCGCAGTATGGACGGTGGATCTGCAGCCGTTGTGACGGCGGATGAAAGCGGGTTTAGTGCCGGAATCATCTATCTGTGAGTGGTTGCGGGCTAATGCGGATAATAAACGACAGGTATATAGTGCAAGAATAAAAGGCAAAAATTCAGGATTTATTTTTTCAAAAATTCAAAGATGCTTTTTCTAAGATAATAAGAAATACTATTTTTCTTTCTTCTTTTTTTTGAATGGAAACTCTCGCTGACTGGGCGTCCCATCCCAGTATTTATAGCTTTTTTGATATCTATTATTGTACTAGTTAGTGATTTCTTCTTTTTACAACTTGCCGCGCTCATGTGCTGTGGAGAATAAGGAATGTCACCCCAAAGAATCACACCGATTGAATCAGCAAGTTCAACTGCACTATCCGTAAACTGTGCATTAGTCATTACCATGGCTATATCGCATTTATAAAAACTCTTTCCTGCAAAGGCTTCTTGGACTGCAGAGTTACCAACGTTGCCAGAATAACACTTACATTGGATTGCGTATTTAACACCATTTTTTTTTGCCAATACATCGATACCTTGGTCACCACTGGCCTGAGTCACATCTACAGATGTGAATCCCTTTGATTTCAATAATCCAGCACAATAATATTCAAAATCTATTCCAAATTGTGTACTCATCAGCATACTCCTGCTATTTCAGATTATTAGTTTTTTTCTATTATAGTACTTGCATTAATTGCTTTCAAACAACGTAATAAAATAACCAATCGCCCCCTATATGTAGTATAATAATTGTATATTTGTATAATTACAGGAGGTACTGTGATGATTGATAATGGAATGATTTATTTCGCGAAAAAAGGCCCGGAAGAGAGACCAGATCAGAAGATATATCTTAATCCCGCCATGGCCAACAGGCACGGTTTTATCGGTGGTGCCACGGGCACAGGAAAGTCGGTAACATTGAAGGTGTTGGCTGAGTCATTTTCTCAGCTGGGCGTACCGACATTCTTCTCGGACGTCAAGGGGGATATGGCCGGAATCGCCGTACCGGGTGAGGATAATGAAGGCATGCAGAAACGCCTCGACCGGTTCGATATCAGAGACGAATTCGAGTACAGTGGCTTCCCTGTGACCATATATGACATCTACGGAGAGAAAGGCATTCCGCTCAGAACGACGGTGTCCGAGATGGGACCTCTTCTTATGGCTCAGGTTCTGGATTTGAATGATGTTCAGTCTGATTTACTGACTGTATCCTTCAAAATCGCGGATGACAGGGGTTGGCTTCTTGATGACATGAAAGACTTAAAGACGTTGCTCACTTATATCTATGACAACGCCGACCAGTTTGAAAATGAATATGGGCATATTACAAAGACGTCCATGACGACTATCATCCGTGCCATCGTTGCATTGGAAGCAGAAGGTGCAGATTATTTCTTTGGAAAACCTGCTATTGAGATCTCTGATTTCTTAGGATATGGTCCGGGTGGAAAAGGCATGGTCAATATTCTGGATTCGGAAACTTTGATTAGTAAACCGAAACTCTACTCGGCATTCATGTTGTACCTCTTAAGTGAATTGTTTGAGTATTTTCCGGAAGTGGGGGATATCGAAGTACCAAAGATGGTATTCTTCTTTGATGAGGCACACTGTCTTTTTAAGAATGCATCAAAACCATTACTTGAAAAAATCGAGCAAGTCGTTAAACTGATCCGTTCCAAAGGTATCGGCTTGTTCTTCATCACTCAGAGCCCAGGGGATATACCTGCTCCTGTAATGGCCCAGCTGGGTAATAAAATCGAGCATTGTCTGCATGCATATACACAGGCAGAGAAGAGAGTTGTGAAAGCAGCTGCCGATTCTTTCCGTGACAATCCTGAATTCAACACAGAGGAAGTTCTTCAGAGACTTGGAACAGGGGAGGCCGTTGTATCTATGTTGGATGAGAAAGGGGCACCTTCGGTTGCTGAGTATGTATATGTTCTTCCGCCGGAAAGCTCATTAGGAACCATTTCCGACGAGACGAGAGACAGACTGATCAAGGAAGCCATACTCTATTCTAAGTATGTGAATGCAAAAGATGATGATTCCGCCTATGAACAAATCAACAAGATTAATGAAGAAACTGTAGCCGTTCAGGAACAGGAGGCCGCCCAGGCGCAGGAGGAGAAAGAGGCGATAGCGGCAGAAGCACAGGCTGCAAAAAAAGCCGAAAAAGAAGCGAAGGAACAGGCAAAAGCTGAAGAGAAAGCTCAGAAAGAGGCGGACAGAATCTAGGCAAACGTGGCCAAGACCACAGGCAGCTCCGTTGGAAGAGAAGTGGGTAAGGCCGTCGGCGAAGCCGTATTTGGCCGCAAGGGCAGAACTATCTTCGGCAACATCGGCTCAACCATTGGAAGGAACCTCATGGGAACCCTCATGAAGAAAAAGTAGACCGGAGAGGGTAGGAACAGAGATAGCATGAATCAATCAGAAACAAGAACAATAATACTGGACGGCGGCACG
>CADAHK010000025.1 GCA_902787725.1 uncultured Eubacteriales bacterium
GACATATGTATTACGGGATATCCAGAATATCCGGAGGATGAGTAAATGTTCACAGGACTGGTAGAAGAAGTAGGAACACTTAAGAGCGTGAAGCGGGGCGGAGGCTCTTGCGTACTGACGGTGGAATGCAGCCGCGTTCTCGAAGGAAGCAGAGTCGGGGACAGCATCGCGGTGAACGGCGTATGCCTGACGGTAACGTCGATGGGCGGCACGTACTTCACTGCTGACGCCATGCCCGAGACCCTTGACCGCAGCTCACTGGGGAAGCTTCCGTCCGGAAGCCCGGTAAATCTCGAGAGAGCGATGCCGGCGGACGGCAGATTCGGCGGTCACATTGTGTCGGGGCACATCGACGGCATGGGAACCGTAATGAGCATAACGCCTGACGAAAACGCCGTATGGTACAGAATAGGGGCGGAGCCGAAGCTCCTGAGGTATATCGTCGAAAAGGGGTCCATAACCGTGGATGGCATCAGCCTGACGGTCGCCGCCACAGACGGTGAGTCTTTCAGCGTATCGATCATTCCGCACACTCAGAAGGAGACGGCGCTGAGGAGCCTGAGAAGCGGCAGCGCTGTAAATCTGGAGACGGACATTATCGGCAAATATGTGGAGAAGCTTATGCAGCCGGAGCCCGAGAGCAAACAGGGAGGTCTGACGGAGGACTTCCTGCGGGAGAACGGCTTTATATAGACTGGAGGAAGAAGTATGAGCAAGGAAATCGGAACAGTAGAGCAGGCTCTGCGGGATCTTAAAGAGGGCAAGGTGATACTTGTCATCGACGATCCGGAGCGCGAGAACGAGGGTGACCTCATCTGCGCTGCGGAGTTCGCTACTACGGAAAATGTCAACATGATGGCCAGAGACGCCAAGGGACTCATATGCATGCCGATGGACGGGGATACATGCGACGCCCTGGGACTGGAGCAGATGGTCAGCGTCAACACTGACAACCACAGCACGGCGTTCACCGTATCGATCGACCACGTAGATACGACTACGGGAATATCCGCCGAGGAGAGAGCGTACACGGCCAGAAAGTGCGTGGAGGACGGCGTCAGAGCCCAGGATTTCAGAAAACCGGGACACATGTTTCCTCTGAGATCCCGTGAGGGCGGAGTTCTCGTCAGAGACGGGCACACCGAAGCGACAGTGGACCTCATGAAACTGGCGGGACTTAAGCCGTGCGGCCTTTGCTGTGAGATAATGCGCGACGACGGAAAGATGATGAGGACTACCGAGCTGCTGGAGTTTGCGGAAGAGAGGGATCTGACGGTTATAACCGTCGATTCGATCATACGTTACAGACTGGCCAATGAGAGTCTGGTGCGCAGAGAGGCCGACGCGAAGCTGCCGACGAGATTCGGTGAGTTCCAGATAATGGGCTACGAGAATCTTCTCAACGGCGATCACCACGTCGCCCTGGTAATGGGGGACGTTTCGGACGGCGAGCCTGTGCTCTGCAGGGTGCACTCAGAGTGCCTGACGGGCGATGTGTTCGGGTCAAGCCGATGCGACTGCGGCGAACAGCTGCACCAGGCCATGAGGATGATAGCCAAGGAAGGAAGAGGTATCATCCTGTATCTGCGCCAGGAGGGCAGAGGCATAGGCCTGATCAACAAGCTGAAGGCTTACGAGCTTCAGGAGCAGGGATACGATACAGTTGAAGCAAACATCATGCTGGGATTCCCGGCGGACATGAGAGAGTACGGCATAGGCGCGCAGATACTGAGAGACATTGGCGCGAGACGGCTGCGGATTCTTACGAACAACCCTAAGAAGATCACGGGACTCGCGGGATACGGAATCACCATCGAGGAGAGAGTTCCAATCCAGATAAGACCGCAGAAGTACGATTACGTGTATCTCAAGACGAAGCAGGAAAAGATGGATCACATGACCAATTATGAATAGATGGAGTATCAGGAGGTAAAACCATGAAAAAGTTAGAAGGAAATGTAGTAGCAAAAGGCATCAAGGTGGGAATAGTAGCGGCTAGATTCAACGAGTTCATCGTATCGAAGCTCATCAGCGGAGCTGAGGACGCGCTGGTCCGTCACGGAGTCAGCGAAGACGACATCGATCTGGCATGGGTTCCGGGAGCCTTCGAGATTCCGCTCATTGCCAAGAAGATGGCTGAATCCGGAAAGTATGATGCGGTGCTCTGCCTGGGCGCTGTAATCAGGGGAGCAACTTCCCATTACGATCTGGTGTGCGCTGAGACAAGCAAAGGCATAGCTCAGGTCGGTCTGAAGACAGGCGTTCCGACTCTGTTCGGAATCGTCACCGCCGACACGATTGAGCAGGCTATCGAGCGCGCAGGCACAAAGGCAGGCAACAAGGGATACGACGTTGCGTGCTCGGCTATCGAGATGATAAATCTGATCAAGAACATAGGTTAAGCGGACAGTAAAACAGTTTACGAAACTCCTTGACAACTTGACAACACGGTGGTATATTATTAAATTGCCCTGCAACTGTAGTTATTGAAGTTTTTAAGGAGTGATAAAAATGCCAAATCCTATCAAGTTAGGAAGAACACAGCGAATGACCTTCTCAAAAATCAATGAAGTAGCGGAGATGCCGAATCTCATTCAGATTCAGACAGATTCCTACAAGTGGTTTGTTGAAGAAGGTCTTCGTGAGGTTTTTGAGGATGTTTCACCTATCAAGGAGTACTCGGATAATCTCGTCCTCGAATTCATCGATTACTCGCTTTCCGACCCACCTAAGTACGAACAGGAGGAGTGCAAGGAACGCGATGTAACCTATGCGGCACCTCTCAAAGTCAAAGTAAGACTCATCAACAAGGAGAACGGTGAGATCAAGGAAGTCAAGGATCAGGAAGTCTTCATGGGAGATTTCCCTCTTATGACGGAAAAAGGTACCTTTATATATAACGGCGCCGAGAGAGTAGTCGTTACTCAGCTCGTCCGTTCGCCGGGACCTTACTATGACAAAGAGATCGATAAGTCCGGCAAGAACCTGTTTTCAACACAGGTTATTCCTAACAGAGGCGCATGGCTTGAATATGAAACGGACTCTAACGAAGTCCTTTACGCCAGAGTAGACAGAAACCGTAAGCAGCCGATCACGACTCTCCTGAGAGCCATCGGTTACGGTACAGATGATCAGATCATCGAACTGCTCGGAAATGAGCCAAGGATCCTCAAGTCAATCGAAAAGGATCCTACCAAGAACCATGAAGATGGTATCAAGGAAATCTACAAGAGACTGAGACCTGGTGAGCCTCCTACGATCGAGAGCGCTACCCAGCTCTTCAACTCAATGTTCTTCGACCCTAAGCGCTACGATCTGGCCAAGGTCGGAAGATACAAGTACAACAAGAAACTGGGACTGTACAACAGACTGGCCGACAACATCGTCGACGAGGACGTTGCCGATCCGAACACCGGCGAGATCCTGGCTGAGAAGGGCGACCGCATCAGCAAGGAGCTTGCGCGTCAGATTGAAAACTCCGGACTCGATCACGTCATGGTACGCAGCAATCTCGATGAGGGAGAGTCGACGAAGGTAATAGGAAACCAGTTCGTAGACATAGACAAGTATGTCGAATTCGATATTTCAGATCTTAAGATCGCCGACAGAGTATATTACCCTGTACTGATGGAAATCCTCAACGAGTACGCTGACGCCGGTCAGGACGAGCTGAAGGAAGCGCTTAAGCTGCGCAAGAATGATCTTTCTCCTAAGCACATTCTGGTAGCTGATATCGTGGCTTCAGTGAGCTACCTGCTCAACCTCAACTACGGCATAGGCAATACTGACGACATCGACCATCTGGGCAACAGAAGACTCAGAACAGTCGGCGAGCTTCTCCAGAATCAGATCAGAATCGGTCTGACGAGAATGGAGAGAACGATCAAGGAAAGAATGAACACTCAGGACATCGCGGAAGTAACTCCGCAGTCCCTGATGAACATAAGGCCTGTAACAGCCGCGATCAAGGAATTCTTCGGAAGTTCCCAGCTGTCACAGTTCATGGACCAGACGAACCCTCTGGCTGAGCTGACTCACAAGAGAAGACTGTCAGCTCTGGGACCTGGCGGTCTTTCAAGAGAAAGAGCCGGATTCGAGGTCAGAGACGTTCACCACTCACACTACGGCAGAATGTGTCCGATCGAGACGCCTGAAGGCCCGAACATCGGACTTATCGGTTCACTTACTACTTACGGTGTCATCAACCAGTACGGTTTCATCGAGACTCCTTACAGAGTAGTGGACAAGGAGACAGGAGTCGTTACGGAAGAGATTCACTATCTGACCGCTGACGATGAAGAGGACAAGATCGTAGCTCAGGCCAACGAGCCTCTGGACAGCAATGGCCACTTCGCCAACATGAAGGTAGCGGCAAGAGGCAAGGGCGGCGACATCGACCTGGTTCCTAGAGAAGCTGTAGACTACATGGACGTATCACCAAAGCAGGTAGTATCTGTTGCTACCGCCATGATACCGTTCCTCGAAAACGACGACGCCAACCGTGCGCTCATGGGTTCAAACATGCAGCGTCAGGCTGTACCTCTCATGGTTACAGAGGCGCCTATGGTCGGAACCGGCATTGAGTACAAGGCCGCGAGAGACTCGGGCGTAGTACAGCTGGCCAAGCACGCAGGAACAGTATCCTTCGTCGATGCTACCAGAATCAAGATCACGCGCGACGACGGCGAAGGCGTTGATGAATACGTTCTCCTCAAGTTCAAGAGATCAAACCAGGGCACATGCATCAACCAGAGACCGATCGTGTTCAAGGGTGAGCACGTGGACGAAGGTGAAGTAATCGCCGACGGTCCTTCAACGGCCAACGGTGAAGTCGCTCTGGGCAAGAACCTTCTCATCGGCTTCATGACGTGGGAAGGATACAACTACGAGGACGCTATCATCCTCAACGAGAGACTCATCATGGAAGACGTCCTTACGTCAATCCACATTGAGAAGTATGAGTCCGAAGCAAGAGACACCAAGCTCGGACCTGAAGAGATCACCAGAGATATTCCTAATGTTGGCGAAGACGCCCTCAAGGATCTGGACGAGGAAGGTATCGTAAGAATCGGTGCCGAGGTCGATTCAGGCGACATTCTGGTCGGTAAGGTAACTCCTAAGGGAGAAACTGAACTGACAGCTGAAGAAAGACTCCTCAGAGCCATCTTCGGTGAGAAGGCAAGAGAAGTCAGAGATACATCCCTGAAGGTTCCTCACGGAGAAACAGGTATCGTCGTAGACGTAAAGATCTTCTCAAGAGAGAACGGCGACGAGCTCTCACCTGGCGTAAACAAGCTGGTAAGAGTCTACATCGCAACCAAGAGAAAGATCCAGGTCGGCGACAAGATGGCAGGAAGACACGGAAACAAGGGTGTTATATCCAGAATCCTTCCTGAAAACGACATGCCGTTCCTCGAGGACGGACAGTCGCTGCAGGTAATGCTCAATCCTCTGGGCGTTCCTTCACGTATGAACGTAGGTCAGGTACTCGAAGTGCACCTGGGACTTGCGGCAAAGAAGAAGGATTGGTACATAGCGACTCCTGTATTCGACGGAGCTAACGAGAAGGATATCATTCAGCTCCTCGATGAGACAGGATACAGTGAGACAGGTAAGCTGAGACTGAGAGACGGCAGAACCGGAGAGTACTTCGACAATCCGGTTACTGTCGGATACATGTACATGCTCAAGCTGCACCACCTGGTCGACGACAAGATTCACGCTCGTTCAGTTGGTCCTTACTCACTCGTTACGCAGCAGCCGCTCGGCGGTAAAGCCCAGTTCGGCGGACAGCGTTTCGGAGAGATGGAGGTATGGGCTCTGGAAGCATACGGAGCCGCATATACTCTTCAGGAAATACTCACAGTCAAGTCCGACGATATCGTTGGCCGTGTCAAGACCTACGAGGCCATCGTAAAGGGCGAGAACATTCCTGAGCCTGGCATCCCTGAGTCATTCAAGGTACTCATCAAGGAGATGCAGAGCCTTTGCCTGGACATCAAGGTTCTTGATGAGAACAGCGAGGAAATCGAGATCAAGGAGGAGACCGAGGCTGACGGAATCGCAGCCATCGAGAGAATGGTCGACCGTGAGATCGAGACCAGAAGACTCGAGGAAGAGGCTGAGGCCGAGTACGAAGAATCCGTGGAGGAAGAAGATGAATTCATGGATGAAGAGATCGAAGAGGATGACGAAGAAAACTTCGAGATGATCGAAGAAGAGATAGTAGATCTCAACGAGCAGGATATAGCAGAGATAGAGAAGGCTGACAGCGGTCACGATGTTGAGCCGTCGGAAGACTAAGAAAGGGGTAAGCAAAATGAGTGAAAACACTAATTACGAAATGAACAATTTTGAAGCCCTGCAGATAGGACTCGCTTCCCCGGACAAGATCAGAAGCTGGTCTCACGGCGAGGTAACCAAGCCTGAAACTATCAACTACAGGACGCTCAAGCCTGAGATGGACGGACTTTACTGCGAGAGGATCTTCGGACCTACAAAGGACTGGGAGTGCCACTGCGGTAAGTACAAGAGAATCAGATACAAAGGCATCGTATGCGACAAGTGCGGTGTTGAGGTCACAAAGGCCAAGGTAAGAAGAGAGAGAATGGGTCACATAGAGCTGGCCACTCCTGTTTCACACATCTGGTATTTCAAGGGAATACCTAGCAGGATGGGACTGGTTCTGGACATTTCTCCTAAGACTCTGGAGAAGGTTCTCTACTTCGCGAACTTCATAGTTATCGATCCGGGCAATTCATCATTCGCCTACAAGGAGATCCTCACTGAACAGCAGTGGAGAGAAGCCATGGACGACCCTGCCATCAAGTTCAGGGCGGGAAGCGGCGCCGAGGCTGTAAAGGAACTGCTGAGCCAGGTGGATCTGGACGAGCTGTCAGCTGACCTTACGGACAAGCTGAAGAAGTCCACCGGACAGAAGAAGATCAGAATCACAAGAAGACTTGAGGTCATCGAGGCTCTCAGAGTCTCAGGCAACAGACCTGAGTGGATGGTACTGGATGTTATCCCTGTAATCCCTCCTGATCTGAGACCTATGGTCCAGCTGGACGGCGGCAGATTCGCGACATCCGACCTCAATGACCTGTACAGAAGAGTAATAAACAGAAACAACAGACTTAAGAGACTCCAGGAACTCAACGCCCCTGACATCATCGTCAGAAACGAGAAGAGAATGCTTCAGGAAGCCGTCGATGCTCTCATCGACAACGGCAGAAGAGGCAAGGCCGTAACAGGCCCTGGACAGAGACCTCTGAAGTCGCTTTCAGACATGCTGAAGGGCAAGCAGGGAAGATTCAGACAGAACCTCCTCGGCAAGCGTGTCGACTATTCAGGACGTTCCGTAATCGTAGTAGGTCCTGAGCTGAAGTTCTATCAGTGCGGTCTTCCTAAGAAGATGGCTCTGGAGCTGTTCAAGCCTTTCATCATGAAGAAGCTGGTTGAAAACCAGAACGCTCACAACATCAAGAGCGCCAAGAGAATGGTCGAGAAGGTCAGCCCTGAGGTATGGGATGTGCTCGAAGAGGTTATCAGAGAGCATCCGGTAATGCTCAACCGTGCGCCGACCCTGCACAGACTGGGCATCCAGGCCTTTGAGCCGGTACTCGTAGAAGGTAAGGCAATCAAGCTGCACCCGCTGGCATGTACCGCGTTCAACGCCGACTTCGACGGAGACCAGATGGCGGTTCACGTACCGCTCAGCGTAGAGGCTCAGGCAGAAGCCAGATTCCTCATGCTGTCAGTAAACAACATCCTGGCTCCTAAGGACGGATCACCGATCACAACGCCTACTCAGGACATGATTCTCGGATCATACTACCTGACTCATCCGGGTCAGCCTGAAGGAGAGAGAACCTCTCTGGCTGAGAAGGGTGACGGAAGCGTATTCACCGACATGTCAGAGATGCTCATGGCATACCAGACAGGAAACGTCGGAGTTCACGCAAAGGTCAAAGTAAGAATGTACGCGGGTGAAGATGATGAGAGAGGCCGTCTCGTGGAATCCACAGTCGGAAGATTCATCTTCAACCAGGGAATACCTCAGGATCTGGGATACGTTGAGGACAGAGAAGCTGATCCGTATTCACTCGAGATCGACTTCCTGTGCGACAAGAAAAAGCTGGGACAGATCATCGACAGATGTTATCGTATCCACGGCAACACAGATACTGTACTGATGCTCGACTACATCAAGAGCACCGGATACCACTACTCAACAGTAGCGGCCATCACAATCGGAATCTCCGACATGAAGATTCCAGAGGCCAAGGAGAAGATCATAGCCGAGTCCGACGCTCTGGTCGACAAGTACGACAAGGCCTACAGAAGAGGTCTCGTATCAGAGTCAGAGAGATACAGCAAGGTCTGCGAAATCTGGAACAAGACAACAGACGATGTAGCAGACGCGCTCATGGAATCACTGGGAAGCCTGAACAACCTGTTCATCATGGCACATTCAGGAGCAAGAGGTTCCAAGAACCAGATCAGACAGATCGGCGGAATGCGTGGTCTGATGGCTAATGCGACCGGTAAGACAATCGAGATTCCTATCAAGGCGAACTTCCGTGAGGGACTTTCAGTACTGGAATACTTCCTCTCATCGAACGGAGCCCGTAAGGGTCTGGCCGATACGGCTCTCAGAACTGCCGACTCAGGTTATCTGACGAGAAGACTGGTCGACGTATCACATAATGTAATAGTAAGAGAAGACGACTGCGGAACAGTCGAAGGTATCGAAGTAACAGCTTTCACCGACGGCAAGGAAGTCATCGAAAAGCTCAAGGACCGTATCATCGGCAGAACTGCGCTTCTCGATATCGTACATCCTGAGACAGGCGAAGTCATCGTCGAGGAAGACTGCGAGATCACAGAAGCTGAGGCACAGGCAATTGAGGACGCCGGCATCGAATCCGTAGCTATCAGATCGGTCATGACATGCAAGAGCAAGTCAGGCGTATGCGCTAAGTGCTACGGCCGTAACCTGGCAACCGGAGAAAGCGTAAACATCGGCGAAGCAGTAGGTATCCAGGCAGCACAGTCAATCGGTGAACCTGGTACGCAGCTCACGATGAGAACGTTCCATACCGGCGGTGTCGCAGGTTCAGACATCACCCACGGTCTTCCGAGAGTAGAGGAGCTCTTCGAGGCAAGAAAGCCTAAGGGACTCGCTACCATCTGCGAAGAGGACGGAACAGTAGTATCCATCTCATCCACACCTGACAACAAGACCGAAGTCATCGTCAGAGGCGAGGAAGAGAAAAAATACATCATTCCTTACGGCGCGAGACTGGCTGTTGCAGAAGGCGACTATGTTGAAGCCGGCGGCAACATCACAACCGGACCTCTGGATCCAAAGGACATCCTGAGACTCAAGGGCGTTGAAGGTGTTTACCAGTATCTGCTCAAGGA
The DNA here is from genome assembly GCA_902787725.1 of uncultured Eubacteriales bacterium. Lineage (GTDB taxonomy): Bacteria > Bacillota > Clostridia > Peptostreptococcales > Anaerovoracaceae > Lentihominibacter. Next base: position 9,427 of record CADAHK010000025.1, read on the forward strand.
AGTTCAGAGAGTATATAAGAACCAGGGCGTTGACATCAACGATAAGCACATCGAGGTAATCGTTGGACAGATGCTTTCAAAGATGAAGGTCAACGATCCGGGAGATACCGGACTTCTTCCTGGCGGACAGTACGGCAAGTTCGAGGTCGAAGAGGCCAACGCGGCTGCCGAAGAAGAAGGCAAAGAGCCGGCTGACGCTGAGCGTCTGCTCCTGGGAATCACCAAGGCTTCCCTGGCAACCAACTCGTTCCTCTCGGCTGCTTCCTTCCAGGAAACTACGAGAGTGCTGACCGACGCTGCCATCAAGGGTAAGACCGACCACCTTGAAGGACTCAAGGAGAACGTCATCATCGGTAAGCTGATCCCTGCCGGAACAGGCATGAGGAAGTACAGGAACATCCAGCTCGACTACGGCGTAAACGAAGAACTCATCGAGGCTTACAAGCAGGCTCTGCTGGAAGCTGAAGAGGAAGAGGAAGAATACGCTGAGGACATGGAGGGCGTAGCTCCTGAAATGGCCACAGCTGACGATCTGGCATCCGCAGAAGCGTACGCTTCCGAAGACGAGTTCGTAAATGAGACCGATATCGAGGTCGAAGAATAAGCAAATGCAACATAATGCAAAAGCAATCTAAGCCAAAAGCAACCCGAAACGTGTAAGCATCCCGCTTGCACGTTTCTTTTGTGTCGGGACATGCCCTTTGCCCGCCGAAATAGGCCCTTTGCCCCTGGATGCCTGCCGAAATGGGCCCTTCACCCGCCGAAATAGGTCTTATTTTCAATTTTGATAGGTCAAAAGACCTACGCTTTTTTAAAATAAGGGCCCATTATAGGTCTTGTTTCGGAATTTGATAGGTCCAAAGACCTATAAATTTCTTGGAAAAGACCTATTTGCGCCGAAATCGCGGGGCGGGATGCCGAAATCGCGGGGCAGGATGCCGCAGGCGCGGGGCGGGGAGGCCAAAGCCAATAAAAGCGTTGACATATAAGGACTCAGCGTGATAAAATACCTTTCGGCTATGGGCTTATTGCGCCCATTTTTGCCGAGTGAAAATTCAGAAGAAAGGAGAAAAAAGGATGCCTACAATTAACCAGCTCGTACGCAACGGCAGAACAAGCAGTGAGAAGAAGTCAACTGCGCCTGCTCTGAACAAGGGCATGAACTCTCTGAGAAGAGTTGCTACTGATGTTAATTCACCTCAGAAGCGCGGAGTCTGCACTTCAGTTAAGACTGTTACCCCTAAGAAGCCTAACTCAGCTCTTAGAAAGGTTGCCAGAGTACGTCTTACTAACGGTATTGAAGTAACAGCATACATCCCTGGAATCGGTCACAACCTTCAGGAGCACAGTGTTGTACTCATCAGAGGCGGCAGAGTAAAGGACCTCCCTGGTGTTAGATACCACATCGTAAGAGGAACTCTCGACACCGCGGGCGTTGCAGAGAGAAGACAGGCCAGATCCAAGTACGGAGCTAAAAGGCCTAAGAAGTAGCACGAACTTGTGCTGAACATGACACTAAAGGTGTCGGAAGTTATAACAAGGTAATAGTAGCGCAACTTTTTTGAAGATAAAGGAGCGCTCACGGGGGCCCCGTGCGGACAGCAAAGGACAGACTGCCTTTGCGTGTAAGGTAATCCATGTAAGTATTGCCCGAAGAAATTCCGCAGGAGGTCAACGAGTACCGAATTAGAAATTAAGGAGGAAAGTGAAGTGCCAAGAAAAGGAAATGTACCTAAGCGTGAAGTACTTCCGGATCCTGTATACGGCAGTGTAGTTGTTGCCAAGCTGATCAACAGCATCATGCTGGACGGCAAGAAGGGAACAGCTCAGAAGATCGTATACGATGCTTTCGACCAGATCAAGGAAACTACTGGCGAAGATCCAATGGAAGTATTCGAAAAAGCTATGAACAACATTATGCCAGTTCTTGAAGTAAAGGCAAGACGTGTCGGCGGTGCCAACTATCAGGTACCTATGGAAGTAAGACCGGCAAGACGTCAGACTTTAGGCCTCAGATGGCTCACTCAGTACACAAGAGCAAGAGGCGAGAAGACAATGTCAGAAAGACTGGCTAAGGAACTGATGGACGCAGCTGAAAACACAGGCGCATCAGTAAAGAAGAAGGAAGATACGCACAGAATGGCAGAAGCCAACAAGGCTTTCGCACACTACAGATTCTAGTGCAGGGCAGTAGGAAAAAGCTCGGATATAAAGCTAATTAAGCAGAAAGGAGGAAGAAATGCCGGATAGACAATTTCCGCTCGAAAGAACAAGGAATATCGGTATCATGGCTCACATAGATGCCGGCAAGACAACGACAACGGAAAGAATTCTGTTCTACACAGGCAGAACGCACAAGCTTGGTGAAACTCACGAAGGCGCTGCTGTAATGGACTGGATGGAACAGGAACAGGAACGTGGTATTACTATAACCTCTGCTGCTACTACAGCCCA
>CADAHK010000026.1 GCA_902787725.1 uncultured Eubacteriales bacterium
AGTCAGGCGGCCTCCCTTAAGAGGTTCCATGATGACGACAGGTATGCCTTTTGCTCCTGCGTACTGCAGGCCTTCCAGTCCGGCCTGGAAATTCTCATCTACATAGTTCAGCTGTATCTGGCAGAACTCCCAGTCATAGGCGTCGATGACTTCCCTGAACAGGGACAGGTCATCGTGGAAGGAGAAACCGATGTGACCGATTTTTCCCTCGGCCTTCAGCTCTTCCAGAATCGGAATTACCCGGCACTCCTTTGTGACCTTCCATCCGTCGCTGTCGATGCAGTGGATAAGGTACATGTCAATGCAGTCGACGTCGAGACGCTGCATCTGCTCGTCGAAGAAGCGGCGGACATCCTCCTCCTTCTTGACGAGCCATATAGGGAGCTTGTCCGCGACAAGGGCGCGTTCCCTGTAACCGTCCTTGAGCGCTTTGCCGACGATGACTTCGCTCTCGCCGCCGTGATATGTGTAAGCTGTATCGACGTAGTTGATGCCGCTGTCTATGGCGAGGCGTATCATGCGTATGGATTCCGCCTCATCCACCTTACCATCTTCCTTCAGAGGGAAGCGCATCGCGCCGAGTCCCAGAAGGGATACGTCATTTCCTGTTGCTTTAAAATTTCTGTACAGCATGGATCTGCTCCTTTAGTGTATTTTTAATATCTCGATTGCCTTTGCATCATTATAGCACAAAAAGACAGCCCGGATGACGGGCTGCCTCTTGGTTTAAGTATTAAGATACTCTTTTACGGTTTCATTCTTGCCAGTACTTCGACTACCAGCTCCCATGTTCTGCGAGCGGAACTGATTGAGAGAGTCTCGTTCGGTGTGTGAACGTCTCTGACGTCAGGTCCGATGGATACGCAGTCCAGACCAGGCATCTTGCCGGCGAAGAATCCGCATTCCAGACCGGCGTGGATGGCCTCGACGACCATGTCCTTGCCTGTCTGATCCTTGTACACTTCGCATACCAGATCGCGCAGCGGGGAAACAGGGTTGTATTCCCATCCCGGATACGGACCTTCTCTGTCGAGAGTTCCGCCGAGGGCTTCAATCTGGCACTGGAGTCTGCGCGCCAGCATCTCGCATTCTGAGTCAACCGCGCTGCGGATGCAGAATGTGTAGACGACTTCGCTCTCCTGAGTTCTCAGGACTCCGAGACTCAGTGAAGTCTGCGGCAGGCCGTCGATTCCGACGGTCATCTTTTCGATGCCGTTCGGAGATCCGATCAGGTAAGCGATTGCCTTCTGTCCGGATACCGCGTCGAATGGAACAGCTTCCGCAGTCGTTTCCGAAAGGGTCATTGTGAACCCCGGATCGACCTTGAATTCATGTTCGAATATTCCGCGGTATTCGTCGCAGATTGCCTTGACCTTCTCACCGTCAGGTGAGATAAAGGTTGCCTTTGCACTGACAGGAATAACGTTGTCGGCTACGCCGCCGTCGATTGCGACGATCCTTGCGGCCGCCTTGTCCTGCAGCTCGAACATCAGTCTGCCGAGAACCCTGATGGCGTTCTCCTGGCCCTTGATGATCTCTGTGCCGGAGTGTCCGCCCAGGAAGCCGGACAGCTCAACGGTGAAAGCCTTGCCGTCATAGCTTTCCCTGCTGACAGGGAGGTGCGCGATACCGGTAACTCCGCCCGCGCATCCGACGGTCGCGATGCCTTCATCCTCTGAGTCGAGATTGAGGAATCTCGTTCCCTTAAGAGGAGCGACATCGATAGCTTCCGCGCCGTAAAGGCCCGTTTCCTCATCGACAGTGAACACGCACTCAACTCTCGGATGCTGCAGTGAGTCATCATCGAGAATAGCGAGCATGAACGCTACAGCGATTCCGTCATCGCCGCCGAGAGTAGTGCCGACAGCGTAGATGTTGTCGCCGTCGATTGCAACGTCGAGTCCCTCGGAAGCCATGTCCTTTTCACAGTCAGCGACCTTGTCGCATACCATGTCCATGTGGCCCTGAATGATTACAGGATCCGCCGCCTCATAACCGGCCGAAGCCTCTTTGATGATTATGATGTCGTTCAGCTCGTCCTGATGGCATTCGAGACCGCGCTCCTGCGCAAAGGCTGCAAGCCAGTCGCTGAGCTCCTTTGTGTTGCCGGAGCCGTGCGGAATCTGGCAGATCGCCTCAAAGTACTGAAATACTTTTTCAGGTTTTAATCCTTCCAATACTGCCATTTGTAAATCTCCTTTGTAAAGATACAAAAGGCCACGCAGGAATGCATGGCCTTTCGAACGAGTTTATCGCATTACGTAAACATCAGCTGAGCGACCAGCATGATAGCGCCCCATACAGTAAGTATGATGACGAGCGGAATTGAAAGTCTCAGCCATCTGTCGTATGTGGTTTCAACAACTTCCAGTGAAGGCATTACGATACCTGTCGGAGTGATGAAGGTAATGATACCAAGACCATATACGTAAGCTGATACGATCAGCTCTCTAGGGATTCCTACGATGTCAGCCAGAGGCGCCATGATAGGAATGGACAGTACAGCCAGTCCTGATGATGAATTGATGAAGAATCCGAGGATTACATATACCAGCATCAGCAGAACGAGGAATTTGACAGTCCTTCCAGGATAGTACCGGAAATGTTTCCGTTGTCCAGGAGGATCGTTACCGCTCTGGCGACACCCAGGATCAGGGCTACGCCTACCAGGTCAGCTGCGCCGTTTACGAATTCACGAACGATGTTCTTCTCGCCGATGCCTCCGATGATACCGATGGCAACGCCTGAGCACATGAACAGGATTGACAGTTCTTCAAACCACCATCCGAGCTTCATGATGCCGAGGATCATGATGGCGAAAGTAAGTACGAATGCCAGCAGAGCCAGCTTTCTTCTTGCCGTGAATTCCGGAATGTTCTCCATGTCGATTGCGGAGAACTTCTCGTGTACCAGGTCTCTCTGGTCGTATACCAGTGACTTTGTAGGGTCCTTCTTGATCTTGCTGGCATATCTCATCAGATAGAGAATAGTGATGATTGTGCCGATGATCAGACCGACTAATCTGAAGCCGAGACCAGCGTTCATTGATGTTCCTGCAGCGTAGGATGCGATACCTACTGAGAACGGGTTGATCGTACTGAACATGCAGCCGATTGTTGAACCCATGTAGATAGCGCCTACAGCAGTGATGGCGTCATAGCCAGCTGCCAGGAACACCGGAACAAGTACCGGATAAAGTGCGATTGTCTCTTCGCAGAAACCTTCAACAGTTCCTGCCAGAGCGATCAGCGCGGTAACAGCAATCAGAATGATCTGTTCGCGGCCCTTGCAGGATTTGGCCAGAGCGCCGATACCTGCGTTGAACGCGCCGATGTAGTTGATGACACCGATTGTACCACCGAGCATCAGGATAAAGAATATGATGTCAAAACCATCAGCTGTGCCCTGTACAGGGGATGCCAGGAATTCTTTTATGCCCTGATGATGAGCTTCGACCTTCTGGTATGTGCCAGGAATCGACATAGGCTTGTAGATGTTGCCGTTTGTGAAGTTGTCGAGTCCGGCAGTGATGCCGAATTCATCCAGTGTCTCCTGGGTTGCCGGATATTCAGTCTCTGTGCCTGTTCCGGCTTCTTCATCATAATCTGCGGAGTATACGATGAACTGGTTTGAACCCTCATCATATACCAGTGTGTCGTAGTTACCTGCCGGGATGATCCATGACAGAATCGCCGCCAGAAGTACTACGAGGAAGCAGATTGAGAATGAAGAAAGAAAACCTCTTTTTTTCTTTTCTTTTTTCTTTAATTTGTTTACCATAAGTAAAATACCTCCTCTGTGCGCGCACACTCGCGCACGGAATAAATGATAACACTTAATCGTTGAAAAATAAACACTTTTATTGTTTTTTAGCGGTATTTCAGGAGTATAATAGGGTAGTTTCAAAAACGCGAAAAAGGAGAACTGAAAATGTACATAGCTGACATGCACTGCGACACTATAATGCTGATCTGGCTGGCCCGCAAGGAAGGCATAGACATCGACCTGCGGGACACGGGATACGGAGACAAAAAACTGCAGATCGACCTGCTCAAGCTTAAGAAAGGCGGGTCACTGGTGCAGAACTTCGCCATATATGTCGACCTTCAGAGGGAAGACGGCATGGATCCGTGGACACAGTTTACGGAGATGGCGGAGATATATCACGCGGAGATCGCCGCGAACGCCGACCTGGTCCGGGAGGCGAAGACATATGAGGATATAATCAGAAACAGAGACGCGGGACTCATCTCGTCTGTAATGACAGTAGAGGAGGGCGGCGTACTGGGAGGAGACCTGGACCGCCTGAAGACTCTTCACGACGAAGGCGTCCGCATGATCACCCTGACGTGGAACTACGAGAATGAGCTGGGGTACCCGAACAGCCTGCCTGATGGCATGGACGAGGACTACACCCGCTACTTCAGATTCGAGCCTAAGACCATGGAAAACGGGCTCAAGGCAAAAGGCTTTGAAGCCGTCGAGATGATGGAGGACATGGGAATAATCGCCGATGTAAGCCACCTTTCAGACGCCGGTTTCTACGATGTAAGGGCCGTTCGTCGCCAGCCACTCCAATGCGAGGGCGCTCTGCGGCTGCAACAGGAACATGACAGACGACATGATAAGGGTAGTAGGCGAGCACGGCGGCGTCATAGGACTGAACTTCTGTCCGGAATTCATAATGGAAGCCGAATCCGAGCTGGCCTGCAAGAGCACGATCGAGGGCCTGGCAAGGCACGCCCGCCACATGATGAACGTAGGCGGAACGGCCGCGGTCGGAATCGGAACTGACTACGACCGGAACGGCCGCGGTCGGAATCGGAACTGACTACGACGGTATAGGAAGAGACGATCTGGCGGTTCCTGACGCTTCGGGCATGCAAAAGCTGGCCGAGGGTTTCGAGGCGTGCGGATTCACTGCCGCCGAAATCGAAGGCATCTGCTACAAGAACGTAATGGATGTTTACAAAGAAGTCTTGAAATAGATCTTAAACACTCTCTCCCCAGAAGAGTGAGAGGAGAGTCTGTTCTAGTTCGATCAGATTCTGATTTTTAGCAGCGTTATCGAAGAGGGCCGCCTGTGCGGCTCTCTGTTTTTCTGTCATTGAAACATCGCGGACCTTAGGCGCTTCATGGCTGTGCTCATGGTCCTCTGAATGAGTGTGAGCCAGGTGCTCATTGGACCTGCCCATGCCGTATATGAGCTCCAGAATGTGCACGGCGTCGTGTCCCTGGGATTTCAGCTCGTTTCTCGTGTCGATGCTGCTTGTCAGGTAAGGGATGCGTTCAGCGTCATCAGAGGATATGTCTGAGTTTTCCGGATCGTAGATGACCGCGCCCATGGATTCCGCCAGCTCCCGGACTGCCTTTGCAAAACTGTAGGTTTCGGGCTCCGCGATGCGGTAGAGTTCACGGCTGCAGCCGCCGCTGATGCCGTGTGCCAGAAGCTCGTCATAGAGAGAGATGGTCTTGATCTCGCCGAGACAGCCGCGGAAGAAGTGCATGTCCTCTGGTGATACTATTATGACCGCCGGCTTGCCGAGCTTTCTCCACTCTGTGAGCAGTCTCTGCTGCCACTTTCTGTTGAGAAGCGGATCGGCGCCGTCCCTGGCCTTGTACAGGAACATTGCCGTATCGGCATGCTGGTGCAGAATTGAATCGTAGAGCAGCACAATAAGCTCCGGTTCCGACTTGGCCAGGGATAGGCCGGGGAACAGAGCGTAATCACATTTTTCAAAGGGTTTTCCCGTGGATTGGTCGATCGGCGCGCGTACCAGTGAGAATTCCATCAGGCTTCCTCCGTGATCTCGCGAATCGCGTTGAGGAAGGTGTCTATTTCTTCCTCGGTCGTAAAGAGTCCCGGGCTCACGCGGACAGTGCCGCCCATGTCGAAGGTGCCGAGCATGCGGTGGGTGTCCGGAGCGCACTGCAGACCGGAACGTACGGAAATGTCGTAGTACGTTTCGAGAATCATCGCGACGTCAGCGCAGTCCATGCCGTCGATGTTGAAGGAAACGGCCGCCGCGCGCGGCGAAGTGAGGGGTCCGTAAACCGCGACTTCAGGAATCGCGCAAAGGCCGTCTATAAGACGCTGCACCATGCGCTGTTCCTCGATGAAAATATTGTTTACCGAGCGCTCGAGGATGTACTGAGCTGCGGCGCAAAGGCCGAGTATGCCGACCGTGTTCTGCGTTCCCGCCTCATAGTAGTACGGAAGCTGCTCAGGCTGAAGCCTGACTTCGGAGAACACGCCCGTGCCGCCCGAGCGGACAGGTCTCGGAGACACTTTTTCGGAGACGTAAAGACCGCCGGTGCCCGTTGGACCCAGGATGGATTTATGCCCCGGAAAAGCGAGAAGATCTATGTTCATTTTGACAACGTCAATAGGAATCGCTCCCGCCGTCTGGGAAGCGTCCACAAAGAACGGGATGCCGCTCTCACGGCATATCTCGCCGATCTCTTCAATAGGATTAAGCGTGCCCGTGACGTTCGAACCGTGAGTCATGGCGATAAGGCGGGTCTCAGGCCGTATGGCCTTGCGTATTCCGTCAAGGCTTACGCCTTTGACAGGGTCTGTTTCGACCTTTGTAACGCTTACGCCGGCGTCCTCAAGATATGCCAGAGGACGAGTGACGGCATTGTGCTCCATCTGGCTTGTGATCACATGGTCGCCGGGCTTAAGCATGCCCTGAAGAGCCAGATTTATCGCGTCCGTCGCGTTGAGCGCGAACACTATGCGAGTCGGATCAGATATGTGAAACAGCGATGCGAGAGCAGCTCTGGCATCGTTTATGTCAGCAGCAGTAGCGCGGGCCTTTTCGGAATTTGAGCGACCCGGATTACCGCTGCGCCTTATGGAATCGGAAACCGCGTCATATACGCTTTCCGGTTTTGGCCATGAAGTGGCAGCGTTGTCTAGATAAATCATTACTATTTTCTCCTTGCTTGCGCCTACAGTATATCATATTCGCACAGCAAAGCGATGTATTAATGTGCTTTATAATTGCTACTATCATATCAGGAATTCCATTGGGGAACCCCGCAATATAGGGTGATAGTACGCTGTATAGAGCAAACTTGTAATTGACGATAAAAGCGCAAACTGATAAACTTTTTGTGTATAACAATGTAAGAAATTGTGTCAAAATCAATAATCAAATCAATAATCAAATGGAGGCAATTATGAATTTCAAAAAGATGACATTGAAGATCAACGGCGCGGACAGAATGTTCATCTGCGATCCTGAAAAGGATACACTGGCGGATGTAATTCGTCGTCTCGGCCTTACCGGAACAAAGGTTGGCTGCGGCACAGGCGTCTGCGGAGCGTGCTCCGTCATTTTGGACGGCAAGGTAATCCGCTCCTGCACGAGAAAAATCTCCAAGGTCGAAGAGTACAGTGAAATCACCACTATTGAGGGAATCGGACAGCCGAACTTCCTGCATCCGATTCAGGTGGCGTTCATGTATCACGGCGCTGTCCAGTGCGGTTTCTGCATTCCGGGATTTATCGTTTCAACTTATCAGCTGCTGAAAGAGAATCCTGATCCTACGAGAGAAGAAGTCAGAGACTGGTTCACCAAGCACAGGAACATCTGCAGATGTACAGGTTACAAGCAGATCGTCGACTCCGTAATGCTGGCTGCCAAGTGCATGCGCGGTGAAATCACCATCGATGAGCTGAAGATTCCTGACGCTCCTGCAGGCGAGCAGTACGGCAAGCCGTTCCTGCGTCCTTGCAACCTGGCAAGAGTATGCGGCGTAGAGGACTACGGCGATGACATCGAACTGAAGATGCCTTCAGGAACTCTCCACGGCGTAATGGTACAGCCGAGAGTAACGTTCCACGCTAAGATCAAGAGCATAGATACTTCCGAAGCTGAGAAGATGCCTGGCGTATACAAGATCGTAACCGCCAAGGATGTCAAGGCAGCGGGATGTGACAACAGAGTCGCTTTCTTCAGCTTCTCACCGAGAACACTGGCGACAGAGAAGTCACACTTTGTAATCGCTGAAGACAAGATCATGAACTACGGCGACTGCATCGCTGTAGCCGTTGCCGACACCAAGCAGCACGCCAGAGAGGCTGCGGCAAAGGTAACATTTGAATATGAACAGCTTCCTGAATACAGAAACTATCTGGACGCTGTCAAGCCTGACGCTATCCGCATCCACGACGATCACCCGAACATGTGGTGCATCCAGCCGACGATCAAAGGCGCCGGCCACGATACTGACAAGCTCTTTGAGGACGCCCCTTACGTAGTTGAGGGAAGCTTCTATTCACAGAGAGAGCCTCACGCTCAGATCGAATCAGATACAATTCAGGCTTACTTCGACGCTGACGGCATGCTCTGCGTACACTGCAAGGCGATGGCCATCGGCGCTCACCTGGCTGACATTGAAGAAGCTACCGGAATTCCGCAGGAGAAGATCCGTGTTATCGCTAACCCTACCGGCGCGTCGTTCGGATGGTCAACATTCGGACAGTCCTACGCTCTGGCAGCGGAAGTCTGCATGGCCTGCGACAACATGCCTGTAGCCATCTCCATGAGCTATCAGGAGCACATTGCTTACACAGGAAAGAGAGCTCCTTCATTCTCCAACGCCAAGCTGGCTTGCGATGAGAACGGCAAGATCATCGCCGCTGAATGGGACTTCGGTCTTGACCACGGTTCATACAACGAACTGGGCGACGACCTGACCTGGAGACCTGCAAGATTCTGCTTCTTCCCATACAACGTGCCTAACGTCAAGGGACTGGCTAGAGTAGCGGCCACAAACCACAACTACGGAACAGCTTACAGAGGCTACGGTTCACCGCAGTCATACACCTGCTCCGAGGCCATGATGGACATGATGGCGGAGAAGATCGGCATGGATCCGTTCGACATCCGTTACGTCAACATAGCGAGAGAGGGAGATCTGAACGTCAACTCAAAACCTTACAGAGAGTATCCTATGGAAGGCATGATGGACAGACTCAAGCCAATATATGAAGAGGCGAAGAAGACTGTTGCCGACTGGAACAAAGACCACGAAGACGTCAAGAAGGGCGTAGGAATCGCGTGGGGCGGCTACAACGTAACTGAAGGCGCCGCCGACCAGTGCACGCTGGGAATCGAGCTTGCTCCTGGCAACAAGTTCATCAAGTACGATACATGGCAGGATGTAGGCCAGGGCGGCGACGCCGGATCACTGGTAATCACCATGGAAGCGCTGAAGGAATTCGGCGTAACCAGAGATGACATCATCCTCCGTCAGAACGACAGCATCTACGGCGTAGACTCCGGTTCATCCGCGTCATCCCGTCAGCACTACATGAACAGCAAGGCCACGGTCATGGCTGTTGAGAAGCTGAAGGACGCAATGAGAAAGGACGACGGCACATACAGAACTTACGATGAGATGGTAGCTGAGGGAATTCCTCTCAGATACGACGCTCAGTACACGAACTCAGACGACGACACTCTGTCCGACCTGAACCCAGACACAGGCGTAGGCGAGCCGACTCCGGCATTCACTTACTCCCTGTACCTGGCTGTAGTATCAGTCGACATGAAGACAGGAAAGACAACAGTCGACAAGTTCGTAGGCATAGATGACGTAGGCGTTATCGGCAACCCGACCTGCCTGGACGGACAGGCTTACGGCGGAATCGCTCACTCCATCGGCTATGCTCTCTGGGAAGATTACGACGATGTCAAGAAGCACAACAACCTGGCAGGAATGGGAATCGCTTCAGCGAACATGCTGCCTGACGACATCGAGCTGATCCACATGTGTACGCCTCGTGACACTAACCCGTTCGGATCATCCGGCGGTTCGGAAGCGTTCCAGTCAGGCGACCACATGGCAGTAATCAACGCGATCAACAACGCTACAGGCGTAAGAATCCACGAACTGCCTGCAAGAGCTGAGAAGGTCAAGGCCGGAATCGACGCTCTCGCAAAGGGTGAGCCTAACCCGAACGTTCCTGAGAAGTACTTCCTCGGATCCGATTTCCAGGAGACAATGGAAGACATTCGCCTGAATCCGGCAATCCCGGCTGACGAGGAGTAAACCGGACACCCTTGAAGAAGGGAAATCGGACACACCTATCAGGTGGAATATGTTGATTATTGATGGTACAATAAGGCAGGGAGCTGATCAGGTTCCCTGCCTTTTGAACATTGCGGAAGAGGGTTCCGCAGCATAGAGAAAAGAGGATTCCGCAGCAAGGAGAAAAGAGGAGAACATGGCGGTAGGAAGGTACCACAGACAGGAAATATTTTATCCAATCGGGTCGGAAGGACAGAAGAAGCTGCAGCAGGGGAGAGTCTGCATTATAGGAATCGGCGCGCTGGGCGCGTCGGTGGCCAACATGCTGGCTCAGGCCGGCGTAGGCTATCTGCGTCTCATCGACCGCGATATCGTCGAGCTGACGAATCTTCAGAGACAGGCGCTGTTCACCGAGGCGGATGTGGAACAGCAGCTTCCGAAGGCGGAAGCCGCGCGCGAGCACATCGCACAGATGAACTCCGAGATTGAGATCGAAGCGGTAATCGCCGATGTAAATCCTTATAATGTCGAGAAGTTCATTACGGATGTGGACATAGTTGTAGACGGACTGGACAATTTAGAGACCCGCTATCTGCTCAACGAGGCATGCGACAAACATAAGATTCGCTATGTGTACGGGGGAGTTGTCGGAAGCGGCGGCATGATGATGAACATACTGCCGGGAGAGACACCGTGTCTGGAATGCCTGCTGGGGCCTTTGCCTGAGGAGGGCAGCTACGATACATGCGATACGGTCGGCGTCATCAGTCCGATTACCAATATCGTCGCATCCTATGAAGCGGCGGAGACCATGAAGCTTTTGCTCGATTCCGAATCCGTTTGCAGACAGGCTATTTCCATGGACGCCTGGGACAGCTATACGGAATTCTTCGACGTGGACAAGGATCCGGAATGTCCGGTCTGCGGCAAGCACCAGTACACCCGTCTCGAACACAGGCAGAAGAACTACACCGCATCCCTGTGCGGACATGATGCTTACCAGATCACTCCTGAAGATGACGGAACCTTTGACTACGACGCGGTTGTCACCGCGCTTGAGGGAGAGGGCGAGGTTAAGCGGAACCGTTTTTTCACAACATTCAAAAATGACGAAGCGGATTTGAAACTTTTTCCTGACGGACGTGCTATAATAAACAGTGTCCCGAGCGGGGACGAAGCGCAAAAGATTTTCGCGAAATACATCGATAGATAACAGCTGCTGATTTCAGACGGCAATGGAGATGAAACATGATAAAGATTAAAATATTATTCAACGGACCGGTAAGACAATTGAATGGATGGAAGAATGTAGCCAACATAGAACTGCCCGACGGCGCAACAGGGTATGACCTCTGCGATTACTTTAAGATTGTCCCGGGCAAAACCAGACTGTACGGTTTTCTGATCCGCGACGGCAAGAAGATAAAAGAGGAAGAGGAACTCCACGACGGCGAGACGATCAAAGTCAACGGCAAGACATCAGGGGGCTGATGGAGACCTGACCCGGCGAGAGGCGAACTGAACATGGCAATAAAAAAGGTGCCGCATTGTGCGACACCTCTTTTTGTTGTTTTTGCAAGAAGACCTTACTTTTTGATCTTAGCTCTGTAGTTGAGATACTGGTCTTCCTGGTTTGATCTCCAGCGTACGCCTTCCTTACCGAGTTCACCGAATTCGATGTCGTCCGGCAGAGTTGGCTGCATTGGATTCGCCTTGATCTGGGCGACTGCATCATACAGATCGGAGCCGAGGAAGTACTTCTCAGGCTTGTTCGGATTTGGTTCTCCCTTAGCCTTCGCTTCAATACCGGCCTTGACCTTGTCAGGCGTGGCAGGAATCTCGTAGATTCTTACGCCGACAGCGTTGTTGATGGCGTTGATTACTGCCACGTGGTCGGATGACTGGAATGCCTCGGAAGCTCCGGAGGAACCGAACGGACCACGTGGGTCTTCGCCGTCGGTGTGGATGTAGTTGAAGTCAGGATAGTCAGGAATGTCGTTGGCATATAGGATACCAGCCTTGACCATGTTCCAATCCTTTTCAACATCTTCGTAGTTCTCAGTGAGAGCGAAGCCGATTGCATGTGACATGCCGCCGTAGATCTGGCCTTCAACTGCCTGAACGTTACCAGGCTTGCCGATCCACTCTACGCAGGTCATGCCTGTGCACTTGGTCTTACCGGTTGCTACTTCAACATCTACAGTTGCCAGGAACAGAGCGTATGTGTAAGTGTATGTCGGGTTACCTGATCCATCGTTAGGATCCAGATCGTAGAAGTAGTTGTACTCGTCTACTGTAGCCCAGTCGCCAGGATATCTGGTAGGAAGTCCTTCAGCGACCATCTCATCATATGTTCTGTATGTTCCGTCTTCCTTTCTCATTGCGTCAGCGATGTTCTTCGCGGCAACGATGGAAGCTTTACCGTTAGCGTAGTGTGATCTTGAACCAGCGGACTCACCGGTGTTCGGACAATACTTGGAGTCGTCCTGAACGAGCTTGATGTCATCAGGCGTGATGTTAGGGAAGTAAGGCTTCAGTGCTTCCAGAGTACAGATGAGTGATCCCTGGTCGCCGCCCTGGCCCTGATCCTGCCAAGTGTCGTACTTTCTGAATGTGCCGTCCGGCATGAGCTCGATGGCAACGTGTGCTTCGTCGATTCCGCCCAGTCCTACGTTGTAGCCGCCCCATGCGAGGCCAACGCCCTTCTTGACGTCATCGTGATCCTTGTTCCAGGCATCAGCTTCTGCCTTCTTCTCATCATAGATTGGCTTCAGTTTGTCCATCATCTCTTCCATTGGATAGTGGAGATATGGCAGCTGGTTGATGTTTGTTTCTTCCGGCGTTCTCGCGATGTTGATGTATCTGAAATCGAACGGATCAATTCCGGCTTTTTCTGCCAGCATGTCGACGATTGCTTCTGAACCGGTGTAAGCCTGCGGTGCGCCGTAGCCTCTGTAGGCAGTTGTCCAGAGATGGTTGGTAACAGCCGATCTGTTCATGCCGACTACGTTTGGAACGTAGTATGGATAGAACATGAAGCGGGAAGTCTTGGTCAGCTTGTCATCGGTAAATTCGCCGAAGCAGCCGGCATCCAGACCGATGTCATATTCACCGGCAATGAATCTGCCGTTTTCATCACAGGCAAGGCGTGCATTACAATAGGAAGGTGAACGCTTACCCGTAACGGCCATGAACTGCTTGTAATCCATGGACAGTGAGCAAGGCATCTTCGTTATCATTGTAGCGTATGCGCAAAGTGTCCAGTTGTGAGCGTTCATCGCCCATCCGAATGAACCGCCTGTAGGGTTCTCGATAAGACGGATCTCAGTTTCAGAATCCAGACCAAGAGCGTTGGCCATCTCGTCTTTATCCCAGTAGAGAGTCATGCACTTGCAGTGTACGCAGAGCTTGTTGTCTTCATCGTAGTAGGTCTGAGCGACATCGCCTTCGATGGACATGTGCGGCTCTCTGGAGGAGTAGAAGGATCCTTCCACGGAGAACGGTGCATTCTCGATCAGTTCAGGCACCTTCTCGTCATCGCCCTTCAGAACCGGCAGGTGGCAGTAGGTGTTCGGAGCGTAAGTGTCCGGCATCCAGTCGTAAATCTGGCTGGCACCCGGAGCAACAGATTCCAGGAAGTTCATGTGAGCTTCCAGTTCTTCGATTTCTACCTTTACATATGGAACTGCAGCCTTTGCGTGATCTCTGGTATCAGCGACGACCAGAGCAACAACATCACCGTACCATTTGATTTCGTCTTCCGCGAGGATGTGGTGGTGCTCCTGCAGCTCTACAGTTCTCTCAGAGAATCCGAATGCCATGAAGTGGTTCTTGCAGCCGATTTCTTTGACATCCTTGGCTGTGATAACCTTTACAACGCCAGGCATCTTCTCAGCTTCGCTGTAGTCGATGTTCAGGATCTTGGCGTGGTGTGTGATTCTCGGCATTACCATTTCGACCTTCAGGGTCTCAGCCGGCATGTGCAGCTCTATGTCATCGCCGTAGTCGCATACGCCGCATGCCTTAGGCAGAGCATTTGGTCTTTCAAGCGGCTTGCCGTAGAAGTTGCCGATATCCTTTGTCCAGTCATATCTCAATTCTTCTACAGTCTTCTCGCCTCTCAGAACCTGAGCAGCTGCCATGACGGCGTCAACGATCTGCTTGTAACCGGTACATCTGCAGACGTTTCTGTGCTTTGTGAACCAGTCTCTGACTTCTTCTCTTGTAGGGCTTGGATTTTCCTGCAGGAGCTGATAGGCAGAAACGATGAATCCAGGTACACAGTAGCCGCACTGTACAGCACCGCATGCTACCCACATTGACTGCAGTGGGTGAGGATAGTTGACACTGCCGATACCTTCAATGGTAGTAACCTTGCTGTACTCTTCGATTTTGGCGATCTTTCTTGTGCAGGAGCGGATTACTTTGCCATCGAGGATGACAGAGCAGGCTCCGCAGACGCCATAACCGCAGCCGATCTTCGTGCCTGTAAGGCCGAGACGGCGGAGTACGTCGGCAAGGGTATCCTTCTCAGGATCGCAGATGAACATACGGTCAGCACCGTTGATGTTCAGAGTCATTTTTTTCAGATTCATAATTGCCTCCGTTTTGATTATTAACTTTATTTGATTATGCATATAATGACATATTTATATACACTACAATTGTACCTTTGAGCACCGAAATGTGTCAAGGTAAAGCGTTGAATGAAATGCGTTTTGAAGCATGACGGCAAGATAGTTTTACCCTGCGTAGCAACATAAGGCAGTGCTACTTCTTGAAGTCCGGATCGTCGAGACCTTTCCATCCGAATCTGACGATGGAAACGACGACGGAACCAAGTATGACGAGCTCCGTGAGGATGCCGCCGTAGGCGCCTGTTATGAAGTCGTATAGGAGCCAGGCAGGCGAAACACAGACAATTTCAGAAAGGCGGAACATCTTGGCGCTGTTGGTCCAGAAGGCCAGAGTTCCGACTGTAAACGCAATAAACGGGAGAAGGTCGAGAGGACCGCTCCATGTGAATATCATGTATATAAGGCTGGGCACGCAGAACAGCGGCGCGCAGCCTTTCCATTTGAGCCATTCCCAGTCTTCGATTTTCAGGAGCAGCATGTTTCTCGCGATCTGCATGAACATGTTAAAGAGCCCGCCCGTCGCGCCGAGCAGGAGGAACTGAAGTCCGTAGAACACGTTGGCTATGGACTGGGTGATGAACAGACCTTTATTCGATTTGATCTGAAATGAAATGATGAAACAGATCGTTGACAGTACGCCAAACCCGTTGGCGATGATTTTAATCATGAATTACCTCTTTGTATCATTTCATGATGCTGCGCTGCTGCCTTTGCCTATCTGTCTTCGTGTAGATATCATTATAGAGCAAGCACCGCCGGCGGTCAATTTGCGATGGGCGGCGCTGCGAGAGTTTGAATCTACGTTGCTTGACTGCTTATTTACTGGCGCGGAACCTCTCCTGTCAGTAAAAGTGCATTTTGTGCTGTGTTTTTTCTGAAAAAACGCTAATTGACTGTCTTTTTTTAATAGAAAAATATAATTGTCAGTAAAAAAGGGTTTTGACTGACAATTGATGTTTTTAGAAATAATTAAACAGTAAATCGATGCTAAAACCCCATTTTTTCACTTGAAAAAACGTGTTTGACTGACAATTCATTCCTTGGAATGGAAAATCAACAGTAAAACTCGTGTAGTTGTCGCTGACCTGTGCTTGCGAGTAGTGTATACTATGAATATAGAGACGATTGAGGGGGCTGATCATGAGTGATTATATTGTAAAAAACGCAAAAGTTTATACGCAGGACAGTAGCCGGCCGTGGGCGGAGGCGTTCGCGGTGAGAGACGGCAGGTTTGAGTGCGTCGGAACGAACGAAGAGGTCGAGGCCTGGGCGGCCGCACAAGATGCGGATGGCCGGACTGATGCGGGTAATCAGGCCGCGAGCGTGATGGACCTTGGCGGCAAGTTCGTAATGCCCGGTATCATCGATTCTCACACGCATATTGCAATGAGCGCGATTCTGGGCGGCGATGACGACGATGAATCCATTCCGATGTACAACTGCAAGTCGAGGGATGAAGTGCTGCAAAAGCTGAAAGAGATGGTCAGGAGTCATCCGCACAGACTGTATTACGCCATGTTCTACGGACAGATAGAAATCATGGCGGGCGATCCGATAACCCGGGACGATCTGGACAAAATTGTGCGCTTCAGACCTGTGATACTCATGGAGAACGAGTGCCACAGCGCCATTTTGAATTCGGCGGCGCTGCGCTACTTCGGAGTGCGCAATGATACTGAAGATATCGCGCCGGGTCTCAGCCGCTACGACAGAGATGCAAAGGGCAGACTGACGGGGATGATCACAGAGATGACCCTCGTGCCGATCCTGTCAATAGAAAAGATCAGCGAAAAACAGCTACGCTTTGGCATAACGAAACTTCTCAGCTATCTGATCTCACGGGGAGTCACAACGATTTTTGACGCGGGCAACATGACCGATGAGGACTTGATCTTCAAGAC
>CADAHK010000027.1 GCA_902787725.1 uncultured Eubacteriales bacterium
ATTTAAAATTAAATTTTTTTAAAAAACCTGTAACACACTTGCCGCTGATGTTTATAAGAAGACAAAGAGGGGACAACAAGATAAAAGAAAGAGGCAAGGACATGAAAAAGAAGATATTAGTAACAATCGCAATGGTAGTCGGATGCGGCATGGGAATTCTGTCAATGACAGGATGCGGAATTCCGGGAGTAAGCGCGGCAGAGACAGACAACACAATGGACACTGTAGCAATGCAGACAACGGAGCCGACACAGCCTTACACACAGGACACGCCGGACACAATCGTCAACGAAGCACCGAAAACGACAGTGTACGAGGCTCCAAGAAAGACATTTAACGACAACTCAAAGACAACGATCAAAGAAGGATCAAGAACAACTGTAAACGAATCTCACAACACAACAGTGAACGAAGCGCCAAGAACTAACGTAACTGTATCACCTGAAACAGCAGTTAATGAACCACCGGCAGTTACAGCGAGCGGAGATACCGGAACAGTTGAAAACGAAGTAACACAGACCGAACCGGTTACTGAAGAGACCGGAATGACGACAGAGGAAGCAGTCAACGCAATCATAGGCGTATGGCTTCCTGAGAACATCGATGAATACAGCGAAGCGTGCCACTTCGGATACCTGGGTGAAGGCGGCATATCATCAACCGGCGACATGTTCGGAGTAAACACATTCCTGGTTATCCCGACAGAATGCGGCAGCTGCGGAGGAGCAAGTGCCATGAGCACATCCGTTGACGGAACAACGCTGACATGCTCCCCGATCGAGGACGCCTACGCTGCAGGAGCGACAGTTGGTGAACTGCAGATCGATATCAGCCAGATAGATAATGATGTTATCATAATCAACGGAGTACAGTACGTAAGATACTCACATGATCCAAGCGTAAGAGATTATCAGGAGTAGATCACGTCAGCGGATGACATCAGCAGATCACAGGAGATAGAAGAAATGAAGCTGAAGACAAAGAAACGGATCAAAAATGGAATGGCAGTGCTATTGATGCTGATTGCGGCAATAGCACTTGCCGCGTGCGGAACCGGTTCATCGGACGAGGATATGGAATTCGATGAACCGATGGATGTAGACAGCTACGAAGAAGAAGTGTATGACGACGAAGACTACGAAGACGGAGAATTCGGCCCGGACGATGAAGTCGTCATGGTGGATGAAAAACTCGACGAGCTGGTCAAGATCAGGAAGGACGGGAAGTACGGCGCCCTGGACGCATCGGGCCGGCAGGTATTCCCTTATGAATACGAAGACATACGCTGGGTCGCGACGGACAGATACGTGGTTTCAAAATCCGAAGGAGAGGAATCCCGGACTGCGCTGGTCAGTGCAAAGAATGAAGAAATCGTTCCTTTCGGAAAGTACGACTTCGTAGAAGGCGCAGAATCCCATATCGTCGCCACCGACCGCGAAACGGGCTTACAGGGATATTATTCCGCAGAGGACAACACGTGGACGATCGAGCCGAAGTACAAAGAGGCATCGGGTTTCCAAGGACCTCTCACCGCAGTCAAGGACCAGAATGACAGATGGGGATTCATCAACGAGAAAGGAGAATACGTCATCCAGCCGAAGTATAAGGACGTGGACCAGAACAGTTATTACGGTTTTTCCTTTGGTGGGGAGGCTGTGAAGGTCGTAACGGAAGACGACCGGACCGCGTTTGTCCTGAAGACGGGAAAGGAAATCTATCCGCCGAAAGTGAAAAAAGGGTATAGGGTCACGGACTACCAGGAAGGATTGTTCGTTGTTAAGCACGGAGGGTCTGACGACGGGCTGCCTGAACCAAACATGGGCGTGGCAAACAAAAAAGGCAAGATCATCATTCCCGCTAGGTATTATCCGGAGGAACTGATCATCGACGAAGACAAGATCGCCGTTATGGATCACAAACAGGATCCGTCGGTCGGCGTCGTGAATGAGTGGACTACGTATGATCACAAAGGCAAGAAGACAGGCACCTATTCGGAGGACGAGTTTTATAATATGGAATGGTTGGATTTCGAAGATGAAGACGTAGACGAAGAGGAATATGAGGAAGCCGAATGGCCGGAACTTCCGGAGGGAGACTATGGAGAAGTCGAGATGTACTTCGAAAACGGCCTGTTCCTCGTGGAGGATCCGGACTCAGGAGACTACGGATTCGTCAATGAGAGGGGCGAGAAAGTAACGGAATTCAAATATAAAATAGAACATGATTATTGCTGAGTCAGGATCTAATCTCCTTTGACCAGATCCTGCAGTACCTTGTTGGCGACATTGCCGCCCACTTCAGAACCGTAACCACTGTTCTCAACTACAACGACGAAAGCGTAAGGATTGTTTTCATCGTTAAGGAATCCGACGAACCAGGCGTTAGGACGATCCTGTCCTTCGACCTCAGCTGTTCCGGACTTGGCGCACAGTTCAAGGCCAGGGAAGGCGCTATTGCCGCCGTAGTGGCTCTCAACGTTGTTGCGCATCATGTCAGTCAGCGAGAGGGCGGTATCTTCGTCGATCATGTCCTCTGTTTTAAGAGCTGTCGCAGCCTCATCGATCTTTTCAGAGACGATGTTGGAAGGCTTGACTATTGAAGGCATTACAGCTGTTCCGCCGTTAGCGATGGCTCCCATATAGACCATCATGGAACAAGGATTGACCATGTCGTGCCACTGGCCGATTCCGGTCCACGCCAGATTGACGCCGCCTTCCGGATAATCGAAGGTGCCTGCCTTTGTCTGAATACCGTCGATATCGTAGCTCTTGTCAAGACCTGCCTTGCCTACATACTTTTCAAGAGTTTCAGATCCGACTTTTTCAGAAAGCTTTGCGAAGTAGCAGTTACATGATACTTCCAGAGCTTTCTTTAGATTGACGTCTCCGTGAACCGCCAGGTCCGTTACTTCATCGCCATGTCCATAGTCCAGGCTGCCAGTACAGTCGACCTCATAGCTGTACGCGTCGTCCTGGGTTTCGAGGGACGCGGCAGCGGTTACAAGCTTGAATGTTGAGCCCGGTGCGAAAGCGGCAGATATGAAGCGGTTGATGTATGATCCTTCCGGAACAGGATCAGGCGGATCCTCCGGATCGTAAGTAGGGGAGCTGACCATGCATACAATCTCACCTGTCTTGTAATTGTAGACGCCTACGGTGCCTTTGCGCCCCGAGAGTGCGCGGTATGCGGTCGCGCAGACATTGGCGTCGAGAGTCAGGGAGACGTCCTCGCCGTCATTGTTAAGTGAGTATATTCCGTTGATGAAATCAAAACCTATGAGCCTGTCGAGGAATACTCTGTTGGCTCCGGTCGAGATGTTGTTGTCCTTGTCTCCGGTTATGTGCATGCAGGCGGAGCGGATGTCGGAATCATCATTGTAGACCATTCCGTCTGCCGTATTGCGCATCAGAAGATTGCCATGGGTATCGTAGAGAGCTCCCTTGGCCAGATCGCCGTCGGCGTATACGTCGCGGTTGCCTTCGTAGACAGCCCATTCGCCTCCGTCATGCCAGTCTTCATAAATAAAGTAGCAAAGGCCACCCAGCAGAATCAGTCCGAACAGGACGCAGAGGAGGGCTCTTCGTTCGACTTTTTTCATCGTTTGCCTCCTTTCCTGTTATCAGTGAATATGCCGTCTTCTCCGAATATGTCGTCGAGGGTAAGAGGACCGTCTTCATCCTTTTTCGGTTTTCCGGATTTCGCCGGAGAATCGAATTTGCCGAAGAAATCCTCATCGCTTACTTCAGTGTAGCGTACTGCCTTTGGATGGGCAGGTTCTTCCCGGCGAACGCCAGGAGTTGCGGCAGGTGCCTGAGGTTTTGCAGGGGCCTGCGGCTTGCGCGAGAATGCAGGACGCTCAGGTTCAGCCCTGCGAGGCTCAGGTGCAGGCCTTGAGACTCTTGTCGGTTCAGGAACCGGTTCGGCTGCCTTTGCCTGTTTTGCTTCTGTTTTGGCCTGTCTGGCTTCTTCTTTACGCATCTGTTTCGCTTCTGCTTTGGCCTGCTTGGCTTCCGCTTTACGGATCTGTTTGGCCTCAGCCTTCGCCTGTGCCTTAAGCTCCTTTTGCGCAGGCTTTCTGTACTCTTCGCCCAGAAGCTCGTAGAGATCTTCAGGATCGTATATGTCAACAGCGGATACGGATTCCACGGATGCCCTGACTTTTTCAGGATCCTTCTCGTGGACGCGCACCGCGAGGCTTGCGTTCTGACGCGTATCAGCAGCCTTGAGGAACGCCAGCATGCCCCATGATACGATCATGCTCGTTCCTCCGGAAGATACAAACGGGAATGTAACGCCTGTAAGCGGCAGCAGATCTACAGAACCGAAGACGTTAAGTATCGTCTGGAACATGAACATTGATGTGGCCGCACATGCCGCGATGCAGTAGTATGTGGAGCGGCCCGCGATGATTGACCTGTACGCGAAGACGCTCATGGTTATTATGCAGAGCACTGCCAGAACCGCTATTACGAGACCCCATTCTTCAGCGAGCATTCCGAAGACCAGGTCGGTGCTTGCGGCTGCTACGTCACTCAGGTTTCCTTCGCCTGCGCCAAGTCCCGGTATTCCGCCGCTGGCAATGGATGTCATCGTCTGAACCTGCTGGAAACCGGCGTCGGTAGGGTCATCCCACACGTGTCCCCATATTGAGAATCTGTCCGCTACGTAAGGCTTGAACCTCAGTACCATCAGTCCCATGAGGCCGGCGGCGCCGAGAACAAGAATCAGCTTGGTAAAGTCACCGCTTCGGAGGAATGATATTACGAGGAATGTAGCGAAGAAGATCATGGCGGTGCCGAAGTCTCCCATTATGGCCAGGCAAATCAGGCAGAAGGCGCTGAAGCCCATGAATATCAGGAGGTTTCTCCGCTGCTGAAGTTCGTTCAGCGAAGCGGCGCCGACAAATATGAATACTATCTTTACTATCTCTGAAGGCTGGAATGTGAATCCGCCGATGCTTATCCAGTTCTGCGAACCAAAGGCAACCGTACCGAAGGCCAGGTTGATCAGGAGCAGAAGAACACTGAGTCCCAGGAATATAGGAATCAGTCTCTTGGCTTTGTTCAGGTCGCGCAGGAGCCAGCACATGGCGAAGAAGAGCATTACTCCCAGAAGCACGCATATCGCCTGCTTGAGGACGGCGTAAGGATACGCTGACGCCGTGAGCGACAGACTCAGAGTCGACAGGAAGAAAGCAATCAGTTCTACTTCAAATCCTGTCCGCTTGAGCATCCGGAGCGCTATGACATAAGCCCACATGACGACGCAGATGAGTATGAAGGCAGCGGTGAGCTGACCCGGATACTCGTCGCCGAGTGAAATGTGGAACTGGATTACGGTAAGAAGCTGGAATACGGTTATTGCCAGCATTGAAAGCCAAGGCGAAGTCCGCTTGGTGTGGCGTTTTCTCTTCTCGATGTGCTCAAGGCGCTCACGCGCGCTGAGCGGGTAGAGCTGGAAGTCTCCGCCGCCTACAGTCAGCGTGTCACCCGCGCGAAGAACGGCAGGCTCGGTGACTTTGCGGCCGTTTATGTATGAACCGTTTTTGGAGTTAAGATCGTTGTATTCCCAGACGCCTTCCGAGTCGCGGATAAGTGTTCCGTGGCTTCTGGAAACACCGCTCAGGTTCAGGATGATGTCGCATCCGCGGGCGCGGCCCATCAGGTTTTCCCAGTGCGTCAAAGGTACGGTGCTGGCGTCAGGGCACTTAAGATACGCCCATATTTCAGACGGGTTGCGCATTCTGAGCAGGGCAAAAATCTGGTGCAGCAGAATGAGCACTGCCAGCCCCATGCATACCCACCTTACTCCTGTTGTGAAGTACAGTGTTATGTATTCAATTAATCCTTCCTGCCCGTTTCCCATTTTGTTGTTTTTCAGTCAGTTCCTGTTGCCTTTGCTTATATGTGCTGCAGAGTGATCGCAACGATAGGAATCGTAATGAGACAGAGTATCGTCGTAAGCATTACGCCCTTAGTCGCGAATTCGACGTCTGCGTGGTATCTCTCGCTGAGTATTACGGAAAGCATCGCGCACGGCATGGCCGCTTCCATGATGATGACTGTTCCGAACAGCGTTCCTCCGCCGATGATCAGCTTGACGAGTATCAGAGCTATTGCCGGCGCGACGAGGAGCTTGAGCAGGCAGACCAGGTAGGACGGCTTGCTCGTGAACATGTCCTTGAAGCTTATGCGGGCCAGGTGTGCGCCGACGACCATCATGGCCAGAGGGCTCGTTGCGTTGCCGATTGCCTCAACAGGTCCGCCGATGATCGGTGGAAGCGTGAAGCGGCATACGTAGAACAAAAGTCCGATGAGTACGCCTATGAAGCACGGATTGATAAGTCCGCTGATGGTTTCCTTGAAGCTCATCTTCTCTTCGCCCTTAGCCGACTGGCGGATAAGGGTCACTCCTATCGTGAACATAAGTACGTCAAAGGATGAATCGCATATCGCCCCGTAGAATACGCCTTCCTGTCCGAAGAGGCCGTTCAGTACCGGCAGTCCCAGAAAGCCGGTGTTTCCAAAGACCATCATGAACGCCATTATCCCGCTCTGGGAAGCGGGAAGCTTGATGACGGACGTGAGTATCTTGGAGATGATCATCGCGATGATGACCACGCCGATGAAGATCAGCACAACGTAACCGCAGTTGTGCAGCTTCTCCATGGAGAACTCCATCTGCATGGCGGCAATTACAAGACAAGGGTAGGTCACGTATGTAATAAGGTTCGAGACTCCCTGTGTGTGATTAGTGTTGATGATTCCGAGCTTCATGATGATGTAGCCCGGAAGAATCATGATAAAAACTTTTGCCAGTGCCAGAATTACATCTACTGCACCCATGCTGGTCATTGGTTCTGATCGCCTTTCTCTAGTATGTTTCGGGGCGCGCTCCGCGTGAGGCGCGGCCACAAAAACTCACAGTAATTATAGCTTTTTTTGACGCAATAAACAAGGACACAAAGCGGTGTTTGTGTTAGAATCAGTTGAAAGAAAGTAATATGGAGCATAACGTGGACAAGGGCAAGGATTTCAGCAGATCTACAATGAGCATATTCCTGAGCTATTTCAAACCCCACATGGGGCTTTTTGTGCTGGACCTTTCATGCGCGCTCATTGCTTCAGCGGTTGACCTGATATTCCCTCTGGTAGCGCGTCACGCCATGTACAGCATGCTCCCGGGAAAAGAGTATGAGACATTCTTCCATGTCATGCTGATTGTAGCGATAGCTTTCCTTCTGAAAGCTGTCATGCACTACATAATCACATACTGGGGGCACATGTTCGGCGTCCGCGTCGAAGCGGATCTGCGTGATGATCTGTTCTCGCATATGCAGAGCCTTGATTTTGCCTTTTTCAACAGGAACAGGACCGGGCAGCTGCTGTCGAGGATGACAGGCGACCTCTTTGAGATCACAGAGATGGCCCACCACGGACCGGAGGATCTGTTCATCGCCAGCGTCACCATAATCGGAGCGATAATAATCATGTTCACGATCCAGTGGAAGCTGGCGCTCGTCATACTGATTCTCCTGCCGATCGCGCTCATAGTGGTCATGCTCAACCGCCGCAGGATGATAAGGACGTCCAGAGGCGTCAAGGAGAAACTGGCAGAGATAAACGGAGAGGTTGAGTCAGGACTTTCGGGAATCCGCACCAGCAAAGCGTTCGCTAACGAAGAAACTGACTACGCCAAGTTCGCGGTAGCCAACGAGGAGTTCAAGACTTCCAAGTGCGAGAACTACAAGGCCTTTGGAATGTTCGCTTCATCACTGGAGTTCTTCATGAGCATCATGCCGGTTGCCATCATGGCTTTCGGTGGGTGGATCATAATGCGTGATGAGATGAACTACGCGGACCTGATCACATTCTACCTTTACATATCGACTTTCATAACGCCTATAAGAAAGCTCGCCGGATTCATGGAGACATTCATGAACGGATGGGCCGGACTGACGAGGTTCGTGGAGATCATGCGCCTCGAGCCTGAAGAGGATCTTCCTCCGGGCGAAGGCAAGCCGGTAACCGCGTACAATATCGACATCGATGACGTCTCCTTTGCTTACGAAGACGACAGCATAGACGTAATTAACGGCGTTACACTGCACATAGAGGAAGGTGAGACGGTAGCCATTGTCGGCCCGTCGGGCGGCGGCAAGACGACGCTGTGCCAGCTGATTCCGCGCTTTTACGATGTAGATGAGGGCTCGATTAAAATCGGAGGCACGGACATCCGCGAGATACGCAGGAGCACGCTGAGAAAGAACATCGGCATCGTACAGCAGGATGTATTCCTGTTCGCCGACACCATTGCAGAGAACATAAGATACGGCAGGCCGGGAGCGACGGACGAGGAGGTCGTTGAAGCGGCGAAGAAGGCCGAGATATATGATGATATAATGGCCATGCCTGACGGATTCGGTTCCTACACAGGTGAGAGGGGAGTGCTTCTCTCAGGCGGGCAGAAGCAGCGTGTATCCATCGCCCGCATATTCCTTAAGAACCCGCCAGTGCTCATTCTTGACGAGGCGACTTCGGCTCTGGACACCGTTACGGAGGCGAGAATACAGGGAGCTTTTGATAAGCTTGCCGAGGGCAGAACGACGATCGTCATTGCCCACCGCCTGTCGACCATAAGGAACGCCGACAGGATCATCCTGATCGATGAGGGAGAGATTAAAGAAGAAGGGACACATGAGGAACTCATGAAGATGGGCGGACAGTACGCGTCACTATATGAAGTGAAATAGAAAGAAAATGGATAAAAAGAAACAGAAGGACATACTGATGCTGGCCATGAGAGCCGGCAACATAATGATGAAGAGCGGCGCTGAGATATACCGCGTCGAAGATACCATCGAGCGCATATGCAAAAGCTGCGGAATCGAGTATGTTAACGTGTTTGCGACACCGACAGGCATTTTTGTTTCCACTGATAACGACGAGGCGAGCAATACGGTCACGTACATCAAACGCATCAGAAGCAGTGAGACGGATCTCACTAAAATATCGCGCGTCAACCAGTTTTCCAGGACGTTTACCACATCTGACATGACTGTGGAGGAGGGAGATAAAATCCTGGATGACATCGAAAACAGCAAGCCGTATCCATTCCTGGTACGGGCGCTGTCCGCAGCCATGGTTACCGGCTGCTTCAGCGTCATATTCGGCGGGGGCGCCATGGATTTCTGTGTGGCGGTGATCGTGGGCCTTATGTGCTATTTAATCTCACGTTTCCTGGAAAAATACGAGATCAACTTCTTCATAAGAGGATTCTGCTGCTGCGCTTTCGCAGCCTTCTGCTCGCTGCTTGCGGCGGCGTCAATAAGCGGCGTAAGCTACGCACCGGTGATTTCCGGGTGCATAATGCTCTTCGTTCCGGGAATCCCGATTACAAATTCAATACGTGATTTCCTGTCAGGAAACATGCTTTCAGGTGTGGCGCGCCTGACGGAGGCCTGCATAATCAGCGTTTCGCTGGCGGCGGGCGCCGGCGTCATCATCAAGCTGTGGTACATGCTGGGAGGGATTACGTTATGATGCATCTGTTCACACAATTCCTGCTGGCACTGTTTGCCACACTTGGATTCGCGGTCATCTTCAGGGTGCCCGCAAGGCATATCCCGGCATGCGTCGTTGTCGGCGCGCTCGGATGGATAACATATCTCCTTACGGATTACAGCCTGGGTTCTCCGGTCATGGGCTGCTTCTTCGGGGCCTGCATGGTCGGGCTTTGCAGCATTATCGCGGCGCGTTTATTCAAGGAAGCAATGACCATTTTCGTTATTCCGGGAATCCTGTGTCTCGTTCCGGGAGCAAAGATCTTCTACACAATGGAAGCGTTCCTTCGCAGCGACATTGAAGACATGGCGGAGGTCGGGATACAGACGCTGATGATGGCGGGCGCCATCGCCATGGGTCTTCTCGTAATGGGCGCGATCATCAAGGTGTTCTGGGCGCTGGTACATAAAACCGTAAGCATCAAGGATAAGCTATAGAAAACCGGCGTTTTTCAAAGAATTAAAATTGTATTATTGTTGACTGCAGGGTAAAAATGTGTTTTGTTTATAAACAGGCAGAACTATTCTAATAAATGAATCAAAGACAGGAGGAACAAATGTCATACCAAGAGCATTTCGAGCAGATCGTAAAGGATCAGCTGGAGAGAGTTGAAAGAATGAAGAACGCGCCTGCGGCTCCGGACTTCGCGTCAATGGATAAAGTCGTCATAGGAGCAATTGACGGCGACGGTATCGGTCCGATTATCATGGACTCATGCAGAGAGATCCTGAACAAGCTGCTGGCCGATGAAATCGCAAGCGGAAAAATTGAGCTCCGCACCATCAAAGGACTCACCATCGAGAACAGAGTTGAGAAGCTTCAGGCTGTTCCTGACGATGTCCTGGCTGAGATCAAGGAATGTGATCTGCTTCTCAAGGGCCCTACAATGACCCCTGGAAAAGGCGACAATCTCCCGAACATCGAGAGCGCCAACGTTAAACTGAGAAAAGAACTCGATCTCTTTGCCAACGTAAGACCGGTTGTTATTCCTGAGAAGGGCATCGACTGGATGTTCTTCAGAGAGAATACCGAAGGCGAATACGCCCTTGGAAACAGAGGCATTGACATAAACGACGACATCTCAATGGACTTCAAGGTAACGACGACAATGGGAACGAGAAGACTTGCCCGCGCCGCGTTTGAGCACGCGAAGAACAACGGCAACAAGAACGTTACCATCGTTACAAAGGCAAACATCATGAAGAAGACCGACGGCAAGTTCCTGGAGCTCTGCTATGAGATGGCCAAGGAGTATCCTGAAATCAAGACCAACGACAGATATGTCGACATCATGAGCGCGAACCTGATCAACGAGCTGGTAAACAAGGACTTCAACGTATTCATCCTGCCGAACCTCTACGGCGACATCATAACTGATGAAGCGGCTCAGATGCAGGGCGGCGTAGGTACGGCCGGAAGCGCCAACATCGGCAGCAGATACGCAATGTTCGAAGCGATCCACGGCTCCGCTGAGAGAATGATCAAGGAAGGCCGCGGCAAGTTCGCTAACCCGGCAAGCATCTGCAGGGCGGCAGTCATGATGCTGCGCCACATGGGAGCCTTCGAGAAGGCGGACATCCTGGAGAAGGCCCTTGACGCGGCGGCAGAAAATGTAAACATCATCCGTGACGGAAGCGGAGATACAGCAGACGACTTCACGAAGTTCGTACTGGGACAGCTGTAGTCCGAAGCAGCGGTATTAGATAGTGCAGGTTTACTGAGACGATGTATAAGTTCAGTGAGACAATTGAAGCAAACAGTGCGCCCGCGTCTGCGGGCGTTCTCGCTAAACTGCAGGAGGACATTCTTACCGGGCAGATGAAACCGGGAGAGAAGATCATCGAGCAGAGATTGTGCGAGAGGTACGGCGCCAGCAGGACACCGGTAAGGGAAGCTCTGCGCCAGCTTGAACTGGATGGCCTTGTGGAGTACATCCTTAACAGGGGCTACTTCGTCATAGGCATGTCCGAACAGGACTTTGAGGACATGTTCGAAATGCGCAAGGCTTATGAGATTCAGGCAGTCAAGTGGGCCATAGAGCGGATTACGGAAGAGGAAATGGAGAGTCTGGAGGAGACCTTCGAGTTCATGGAATTCTACACCATGAGAAATGATACGGAGAAGATGCAGGTCATCAACGCCGGATTCCACCAGATAATATACGAGGCTTCAAAGAACAGAATGCTGCAGAAGCTTCTGACTGCTTTTCAGAATTACCTTAAGTACAAAAATCCTGAGGTTGTAAAGGAGGAGAACTATTTCTCCACACTGCT
>CADAHK010000028.1:0-12623 GCA_902787725.1 uncultured Eubacteriales bacterium
CTTTGCTTATTCGTCCGCTTATCTCAAAGTACTTGCCCTTGCGCCCGCACGGGCAGTCGTCAATGCCCAGGATTCTTCCTCTGTCCTCGGTGAGGAGCATGTGACCCGGATAGGATTCCGGCAGCAGGGATTTAAGCGCTATAAGCCCCCACTCGCCCGTCTCACACTCTGAGAAATCCTCAGGATCGAGGATCGATATATCAGAGAAAATGCTGGCGTGGAGATGTCCCTCAGGGCACTGCATGAATATGCTTCCTGTCTGCTCAGCCATGCCGTAGTAGTCGCTTACGCTCTCTATACCGCAGGTCTCCATGAGGCCACGTCTGAATTCATCATCGGAAACTTTTTTGTCCTGGAGCTTCTTCCAGCCGCCGCCGTGAATCAGATGGCAGCCGTTTAAGTTTACTGCCTTTGCGTCTGCCTTAAGACCGCCGTAGAGATACTCCCAGATCATGTATGTGAAGCCGAAAGCAAAAGTCGGTCCTGCCTTTGCGAGCTCCTCGAACTGCGAAAGCGACTCGTAGTCGATGTTCATGTTCTCGTCAAGAGCGTAGATGCGCTTTGACGCCATCATGGAAAAACCAAGTATTCCCGCGCCTCTAGCAGTGAATTTGCTCCTGTCGCGCAGAACGTCAGGCGAATCTATAATAAGCATCGGGATTCGCCTGGAACCTATGAAGTCTCCTGTGATGCTGCAGAGAGCCCTCTGCTGGGCGGCAGACGTCTCTGCGTCAAGATATATCCGTGATACATTCTGTCCCGAAGTTCCTGACGAAGTGATTCTTCTGATAATTTCCTCCTCCGGAACGCTCTTTAAGTCTATGTCTTTAAAAAGCGTAACGGGCAGATAAGGCATGTCCTCACCCAGCCCATTACAAATATCATCGTAAGCCGCGCAGGCTTTACGATGATCTGCTGTCATTTTCTTTAACTCTTCTCTGTAGAATGATTCCTTGTCAGCCTGAGATACGCTGTAGGGATCCATCTCCAGAAACTCAATGCGGTTCATTCTCTTCACCCTTTACATACGAAGGCCCATGTCCCGGGCAGACCTTCATTCCGTTCGGAATGCTCTGCATGATAGGTATTGCGATATTCTCATAAGCCTCGGGATCGCCTCCCCTGAGCCTTAGCGTTGTCTCGTCATCCAGAAGCATGTAGTCACCGGTGAAAACATACTCGTCATCCATGGTGATGAGCACGCTTCCCGGCGAATGTCCGGGAATTCTCACGAATGAAAACCTGTGGCCGCGCCACTCCATCTCATGCTCGTCCTCATATGTTATCTCCGCCGGCCTGCAGGTTATTCTTGGAGACTTCTCCCCGGCTATCACGCCGGTCTTGTAATACGAAAGAATATCCGCGATCACCGACAGGTTTGTCTTCGGATCACCCAGCCGCTCGCTGCAGATCCTGCACGCGACGACGGGAACGTTGTACTTAGTGCGCACCTGTTCAAGATCATCGATGTGATCAAAATGCTCGTGGGTAAGCAGGATCAGTTCCGGCGTCCATCCGTTTTTGTCTATCTCCGCTTCCACGACTCCGTCCTGACCCGGATCTATAATTACAACAAAACCATCCTCTTCGATGAGGTAGCTGTTGCAGATTGTTTTCTGTGAGGTGAGTTTTGTTATCATCTCTTGATTACTCGTCGAAATTGACTCCGTATTTCTCTGACAGGATCTTTATTCCCTTCTCATATGTCGAAAGGTCCAGAACATCCTTTGTGTCCATCTGAATTCCGTAAGCTGATTCAATGTCAGCGATAAGGTCCATGTGGCCTACGGAATCCCACTGGATTATTCCCATGTATTCAAGGCCCGGGAGGTCCTCCTCCTTTACTCTGAAGTTGAGTACGAATGCTCTTTTGTACTTTTCGAGATTAGTCATCTTTTGTCCTTTCCTATATGTTTTATTGTCTGTTGTGTTTTATATTCTATATTTGTTGCTTTTGCTTATTTCAGTACTTCGAAAAACCGCTTTAACATCAGCTGCCTGCACGCAGCCTCTGCAACCACGATTCCGTCCTGATTCGTGCAGGTTCCTTCAAGTGTCGCTGTGTAGTAACGCTCCTGCTCATCGACATCGGTAAGAACCACCTTTGCCGTGACACTGTCCCCCGGATAAACGGGATTCGTGTACCTGCAGTTCATCTCCTGAAGTACCGTTCCGTGGCCAGGAAGCTGAGTCCCCATTACAGATGAAATCAGGCTCCCGACAAAAACCCCGTGGACGACAGGCCGTCTGAAAATGCCTCTGGCCGAAAGCTCGGCGCTCGTGTGGATGCCGTTGTCGTCTAGAGTCAGATCAGCGAATCTGTCTATGTCTTCACTTGTGAATTCCTTCGTTAGTTCAGCGCTGTCTCCTATGCGCAGGACGCGCTTTTCCTGACCGTCCATATTGTACCACAAAACCTTTCTCAGTCTATATCCTCCACAACCTTTTCAGGAGGAACATCCAGCTTGTCCGGGTCGCTGAAACACAGCTTCATCATCCTGAAGGCGGTCGCGTAGTAGTACCCGTCCACTATTCTCTCATCAGTTGAGAATGTGTAGTCCATGTATTTTTTCTTTACAATATTTCCGTCTCTGCCTATTTCGTATTCCGTCCTCTTAGGGCCGATGGCGCAGAAGACGGGAACGTTTCCGAAGCTGTAAAGATGATGGAAAATCGGAGGAATCCCCAGCGATCCCATGGAAGTTATAAAGAAGCTTCCGTGGAAAGGACTCACTTCTAGAAGCGACTTCGGAAGCCATCCGAAGTAATCCAGCAGCTTCAGGAACCATATTGAGAACTTGAAGAACAGCTTAGGGAACTTCGCGAAAGCGCCTGCTACGGAATCAAAGTCGCTGTCTGCTCCACCGCCCTTTTCCCCGTCTATTACTTCCTTCATCTTGCGGTAGACTTCTTCCGCCGTATCTTCAGGGCTTAAAATTATTTTGACGCAGGTGTTCGGCGCTTCGAGGGTCATCGCCTTTTTGATGTCGATGTTCACCTCTATCCTGTTTCTGGCGTACACTCTCTGTCCGGAGACAAACCTGTTCACCGCAGGCATCTGCGACGCGACTCTGACGTAGGCCGCAACCATCAGATGCATCAGACCGAACCCATTCAGTCCTTCTTTTCTCTTTCTTTTGATGTACTCTTCAGCTTTTGTGATTTCGACTTTATCCTGTATGTAGTTGGTAGCTCCGGTCCTGTCGACGAGAATGAATGTCTCCACGACACTCATCGGTTCGCGCGTGCGCAGGAGTCTTCCGTCCTTGCGGTCGCCGAATCTTTTCTTCTTCCCTTTCATCGTTCCTTTTCCAGTTAAGATCTGAGCTTACCCCTCGTGAAAAGTATAACATAATTCTACTTTCTTTTCAGCGTCTTCAGATACTTCTTCTGCTCCGGCGTAATGCGATAGCTCTCCCTGGCCTTCTGAATTGTCTTGTTGTGTGTCCAGACGTCCAGCTTTTGCTCCTCAAGATACGGAATCACTGCGTCATGCTGCTTTGCCAGCGCCGTCGCGAAATACCACGCGATCATCATGTTCACATAGTACTCATCCGACTTCACCTTCGCCACGAGCTTCGGATACTCCGGATCGAAATCGTCGTCAAGGAAGTGTTCCATCAGCATTCCGATGGCGAAACGGACGGTGTAGGTACGGTCTGACTTCAGCCACTTTCTCACATGCAAAAGCAACCCGTCCTTATTCTTTTTGAACACCTTCGGCGACATCTGGTCGCACGTAGCCCAGTTATCCACGTACGGCAGAAATTCTTCGACATCGGCCATGCACCTTTCGTAATCCTTGTCCTCGGAGATGATGAATGCGTGAAGCTGGTTTTCATCGAAGTATTCATGCGGAAGATCCTTCAGAAACGCTTCGACATCAGCAGCAGTCTTACAGTCTGCCGCTGTCTTCGATGTTCTCAGCCGCACCAGCTGCTTCGCCAGCTTTCTGAGCTCCGGCGTCCGCACGCCGATTACCGACTCGGGATCAACAGTCGGTATCAGCTTCTTCTGAAAGTCCCTGTACTTCACATCCTGAAGTTTGAAAAGTTCTTCTTTCATAATTACACCATTAGTATAAAAAGCGGTGGTCGCCCACCGCTTTTTATCCTTATCAATGCACCGTTTATGCAGTTGGTTCTGCTATTGCAGGCAGTCTCTCTGCAATTGCGTTCATCAGAGAGTCTGTGCATGGCAGCCTGTCGCCGAATACATCGCCTTCAGCTGCTACCAGCTTAGGCTCTGCCGGTTTCAGAACTCCGCCCAGGACTTCGTCCAGCTCGGCGTACTTGTAAGTCGGTACGCAGTCGTCCATCTCTTCTGAGATGTCGTCCGTGGACTCCCATCCGCACTCAACTTCGAAGATGCCTGCTATCGCTGCGGCAACTTCCCAGTTGGCCAGCTCTACTTCTTCGTCAATAGCCGCGAATACAGGCTGCAGACGGCGTTCAGTGTTTGTGAACGTACCGTCGGTCGACGCGAAGCCGGTTCCAGGAATGACTACGTCTGCCTTTGCGGCGAGAGCAGTCATGTGAGTGTCGCATACAGCCAGGAACTCGAGAGCGTCTCTGTCAACGTCGAACTCTTCTCCGAATACGAAGAGTGCCTTGAGGCCTTCAAGCTGTTCAGCGCCCTCGGTGATTCCCAGATCAACGAGACCCTGTGAGTTGTTCTTTGCCTTGACCTGCAGAATGCCGTCACGAGGAGTTCCGATGTGTCCGGAGATCAGAGCGATGTCCGCAATCAGACGAGCAGCGTCAGCGGAGACGAGATTCTGGTTGAATACGATCATCGCCTTCTTGGCTCCAAGATACATGTCCGCGATTTCCTTAGCGTCGTCGGATACAGTTACTCCTTCGAGTGAAGCCGCGAATGTGTCAGCGCCTTCGAAATCTGCTCCCTTGGCGTCAAGTACTGCCTTTGCGAGCTCCTTGAGGAATCCCAGATCGTCAGCGTAAACTTCCTTGGTCAGGTAATTCATGTGCTGAGGGAATTCTCCCGGATTTACGAGAGCTACCTTTGCTCCGGCTTCAGCAGCCTGCTTCATCTTGATCTGGATTACAGGATTATCAATCGCGTTGTATCCTACAGCCAGGATGAAGTTCGTTGAAAGCAGCTCATCTATTGTGTTAGGAGATGCGTCGATTCCCAGAACATCCTTGATGCCGCTTGCGCGGTTGTTTGCTGAGAAGATCTTTGCTCCCATGGCTTCTGCCATCGCCTTGATGGCGTAAGCTTCTTCGTTTGTGTATCTGTCGGAAATTGAAACTCCGATTTCATCGAAGCTGTACTTGGCGGCAGTTGCCTGCATCTTCTTGGCTATGAGAGTCAGTGCTTCGTGGTAATCTGCTTCTCTGAATGCGTCGCCGTCCTTGATGAGAGGAACGTCCAGCTTGTCTTCCAGAACCGCGCAGTCAAATCCCCACTTGCCTTTGCCGCATGCCAGACCTGCGTTTACAACGCCTTCCTTGTCAGGGTTTGCCTTGACCAGAATGTCGCCGTATGACTCGAGGATGAGTGAACATCCTACTGAGCAGTGTGAGCATGTCGTGTTCGTCTCGAGAGTATCGAGAGGAACTTCCTTGGCCATTGTGGTTCTCTCCTGCAGAGCGCCTGTAGGACAAACGCTTACGCACTGTCCGCAGGATACGCAGCCTGATTCAGCCAGCGGCTTCTCCAGGTTAGGCTTAACGACTGTATCGAAGCCTCTGTGTACCAGACCGAGAGCTCCTACGCCCATGACCTCGTCGCATACTCTTACGCAAAGTCCGCACAGTATGCACTTGTTCGGGTCTCTGACGATGAACGGATGCTCATCATCATAGTCGATCGTGTTCTTGTCGCCCGCGAATCTGCAAGGTTCTACATCGTACTGGTGAGCCAGATCGATGAGCTTGCACTCGAAGTAGTCATGACATCCGCACTCAAGACATCTGTTGGCTTCAGCCTCAGCTTCTTCAGGAGTGTAACCGTCAGGAATTACTTCGGAGAAGTTGCCCTTTCTTTCCTCTGCTGACAGCTGAGGCATTTCAGGTCTGCACATCTTCTCTCTGTCTTCGAAGGTCTTCTCTGTGATGTCATCTCTTGTTACAAAGTAAGGCTTCTCATATCTTACGGTCTCGCCGTCGAGATAAGCGTCGATTACATCGCACGCCTTCTTTGCGTCCGCTATTGCTTCTACAGCGATGGAAATCTTGTCATTTCCGCAGTCACCGCCGGCGAATACGCCAGGGACTGAAGTCATGAATGTCTCCTTATCGTAAGCGATAGCGCCCTTTCTGGTCTTGTCGCAGTCGAAGATGCTGGCGTCTACAGCCTGTCCGATCGCCAGGATGACATTGTCCAGTTCGATAGTCTCAGTCTTTCCTTCGATAGGTACAGGACGTCTTCTTCCTGACTCATCAGGCTCGCCCAGTTCCATGCACTGGAGAACGACTTCCTTGACGCGTCCGTTCTCGTCCTTGACGATTTCGAGAGGGTTTGTGAGGTTCTTGAAGATTACGCCTTCTTCCTCAGCCTCTTCGATTTCAACCATGTCAGCAGGCATCTCGTCCTTGGTTCTTCTGTAGATGTTGTAAACCTCGTCAGCTCCGAGTCTTACAGCAGTTCTGCAGGCGTCCATGGCGGTGTTTCCGCCGCCGACGATAGCTACCTTCTTGCCCAGTTCTATAGGCTCGTTTCTTACGACCTTGCGCAGGAAGTCGATGCCGCCGATAACGCCTTCAGCGTCCTCACCCGGACATCCTGTTCCTGTGGAGATCCATGCGCCGATACCGAGAAGTACAGCGTCATATTCATCGTAGATAGTCTGGAACGGAATATCTACGCCGACTTTTGTGTTTGTGATGATCTCAGCGCCCATCATCTCGATGGTCATGATTTCATCGTCCAGAACTTCCTTAGGAAGTCTGTATTCAGGAATGCCGTAGCGGAGCATGCCGCCTGCCTTTGGCATTGACTCGAATACTGTTACAGCGTGTCCCATCTGTCTAAGGAAGTAAGCAGCTGACAGACCCATAGGGCCGCCGCCTATGATGGCAACGCTCTTGCCTGTGTCTTCGCCGACCTCAGGGATGAAGCGGTCGATGTCGCCCAGATCCTGGTCAGCAGCGAATCTCTTGAGCCACTGAATTGATACAGGCTCGTCGATGAGTCCGCGTCTGCACTCTTCTTCGCAAGGGTGAGGACATACTCTGCCCAGTGAAGCAGGAAGAGGAATCTTGTCCTTAACCAGCTCCAGCGCTTCGCCGTACTCGCCGTTGGCGATGAGTCCTACATAGCCCTGGCAGTCGGTCTGAGCCGGACAAGCCAGTACGCATGGAGGTCTGCAGTCGCCTGTGTGGTTTGACAGAAGCAGTTCCAGGTTGGTCTTTCTGGACTCGATTACTCTCTCCGTGTCGGTCCTTACGACCATGCCCGGAGCGATTACGGTAGCGCAGGCTTTGCAGAGCTTAGGGTTGCCCTCTACTTCGCACATGCAGATACCGCATGATCCGTATATTCTGGTTCTTTCATCGTAGCAGAGAGTAGGAATGAATATATCATTTTCTCTGGCAACTTCCAGAATGGTCTGGCCCGGAACTCCGGTGACTTCTTTGCCGTTAATGTTAAGTCTGAATTTATCCATTGTCTTTCCCTCCTCTCTTATTCTTTCACTATTGCGCCGAACTTACAGTGATCCATGCACTTGCCGCACTTGATGCACTTGTCGTGATCGATAACGTGTACTTCCTTGACCTTACCGGTGATAGCGTCAACAGGGCAGTTTCTCGCGCAGAGAGTACAGCCTTTGCACGCGTCGGTAATGTTGTAGGTGATGAGCGCCTTGCAGGATTTGGCGGTGCACTTGTGGTTGTAGATATGATCTTCATACTCGTTTCTGAAGTATCTTATCGTAGTCAGTACCGGGTTAGGAGCAGTCTGACCGAGTCCGCACATTGAACCGTCCTTGATCTTGTTGGCCAGTTCCTCGAGCAGTTCGATGTCTCCGTCCTTACCTTCGCCGTTGGTGATCCTCTCCAGGATCTCCAGCATCCTCTTGGTGCCGATTCTGCAGTAGTTGCACTTTCCGCAGGATTCGTCGCGTGTGAAGTTGAGGAAGTATCTTGCCATGTCTACCATGCATGTATCCTCGTCCATGACGATCATACCGCCTGATCCGACGATGGCGCCTGTCTTTGTAATATCTTCATATGTTACAGGAGTGTCTACCAGGCTTGCCGGTACGCATCCGCCTGAAGGTCCGCCCATCTGTACGGCCTTGAACTCTTTGTCGTTCTTGATGCCGCCGCCGATTCCGAAGATGACCTCCTTGATTGTCATACCCATAGGTACTTCAACGAGTCCGCCCTTCTTGATCTTTCCGGCCAGAGCGAATACCTTTGTTCCAGGTGATTTCTCTGTTCCGAACTTAGCAAATGCAGCGCCGCCATTGTAGATGATCCACGGAACGTTCGCGAATGTTTCTACGTTATTGATATTTGTCGGCTTCTGCCAGTATCCCTTAGCTGCAGGGAATGGAGGCTTCAGTCTAGGCATTCCTCTTTCGCCTTCCAGTGAAGCGATCAGAGCAGTTTCCTCGCCGCATACGAACGCGCCGGCTCCGGCCTTGATTCTGATATCGAAATCCCAGCCGCTTCCGAAGATGTTCTTGCCGAGGAATCCCTTTTCTCTTGCCTGTTCCATGGCGATCTCGAGTCTCTTGATAGCCAGAGGATACTCAGCACGGCAGTAGATGATGCCTTCGCAGGCTCCCATGGCGTATCCGCCGATGATCATGCCTTCCAGCAGTGAATGCGGGTCGCCTTCCAGAACGGAACGGTCCATGAACGCGCCCGGGTCGCCCTCGTCAGCGTTGCAGACGATGTACTTCTCATTGCCCGGGCTTGCCTTTGCGGCATTCCACTTGAACCATGTCGGGAAGCCAGCGCCGCCTCTGCCTCTGAGGCCTGAGACCTTGATCTCTTCGATGACTTCTTCAGGTTTCATTTCCTTCAGAACCTTCTCGATGGCTTTGTATCCGTCGACTGCGATGTAGTCCTCGATGTTCTCCGGATTAATCACGCCGCAGTTTCTCAGAACGACTCTCTGCTGCTTGATGATGAACTGCTTGTCCTCATCTGAGATCGCGTCCTCAGCTACCGGCTTTCCGCCTGCGAGATGTTCTTCAACAATTTTTTCTACTTTGTCAGGCTGTACCTTGACGTATCTCGTCAGTTCTTCGTTGTCATCGTAAACGTCAACGATTGGTTCGAGATAGCAAGTGCCGACGCATCCTGTTACTGATACAGGAATATCGAGACCTTTGGCCGCGATCTGCTTTTCCAGCTCCGCAGCGGTCTTCTTGGCACCGGTGGCGACACCACAGCTGCCCTGTCCTACTACAACTCTCATGCTGTCACCTCCTATGCTCTCGCACGGATCTCATCCAGGACTTCCTTTACTCTGTCCTTAGTGAGGTTTCCGTACGTTTCATCACCCTCTGCGCTCTTGACCATCATTACAGGCGCCAGTGAGCAGCATCCCAGGCACGCAACGTTGTTGAGTGTAAAGATGCCGTCTTCAGTTGTTTCGCCGTCCTGAATATCAAGGTGTTCGCAGATAGCTTCTTCAATCATGTCAGCTCCGTTTACGTGGCACGCTGTACCCTTGCAGAGCATGATCAGATATTTGCCGATAGGCTGAAGTCTGAACTGTGCGTAGAAAGTCGCTACACCGTAGATTTTGGCAGGTTTGATACCAGTGCACTCGGAGATGTAGTTGATGGCATCAAGTGAAAGATACCCGTAGATCTCCTGAGTTTTCTGCAGGATGGTAATCAGACTGCCAGGCACTTTCGCGTACTGTTCAAGTGTCGGGGCCAGTTCCGTGAACTGAGCCGCTCTTTCACTTGCGCAGCCGCAGTTGCAAGCTTTTTCGCTCATGATAGTTTTTCCTCCTGTTTGTCCACCTTTTAATATGTCCTCTGTTGCGGGACATGTTTAACTTATTTTACCGCAGCGTCATCTTGTATACAATATCCAAGACAACTAAAAGCATGTCTTTTTTTATGAACAAGTTTCAAGTTGAACATTAAAAAAGACTCTCTGCATATCGGTATTGTATCAATATAAATACAGAAAGTCTATGCGAAATGACATGTATACAATATATGTACGTTCTTATTTATCATTTACCGTGGTTTGACGCAAGATATGCTATCGCCTCCCGATAACCTTCGAAGCCTTTGCCCTTTATCATGCGCTCCGCCGCCAGTGAAATGAATGAACGCTTACGGAACTCCTCGCGGGTATCTGTATCTGACAGATGAACCTCGACAGCAGGAATCCCAACAGCCAGCATCGCGTCCATGATCGCTATGCTCGTGTGGGTGTAGGCGCCCGCGTTTATCACTATTCCGTCCGCGTCGCCGTAAGCCTGCTGTATGCGGTCGATAATATCTCCCTCGTGATTCGACTGAAAGATTTCCCCGCTTACATTGTACTCTTCAAAAGCCGCCTCAATAAACCTGCAAAGGTCATCGTATGTATCGTTACCGTAAATTTCCGGTTCCCTGATGCCGAGCATGTTGATGTTCGGCCCGTTTATAACTAATATCTTCATTTCTCAAATAGCTCCAATATTTCTTCAGCAGCATGTTCGCCGCTCTTCACCTTCGCGTCGCACCAACTTTCATATTTTTCTCTGCGGCGTTCAAAGACCGCCTGATTGCCCTCATTCTGCGATATAGGCCGTCCTTCTTCCTCAAGCTCCGACACTGGCCTTTCGACGTAGACGACGAAGCTGTTCTCCAGAAGCGGAACCCTGTTCTCATCTCTCTCTACGCAGCCTCCTCCGCTGGCGAATACGATACCCGGCGTGCTGCCGTCAGGCAGCGGTCCCCTTCTCATTATCTCTCTGACAGCATGTGATTCAAGATTTCTGAAAACATCCTGTCCGTCTTCATTTATTATAGCCTCCGGTGATCGTCCGCAGACATTCTCGATCACCTCATCGCTATCCACAAAAGTCCTGCCTGTGAGCTCCGCAAGTCTCCTCCCTATGGTGCTCTTGCCGCATCCCGGCATGCCTATAAGAACTATGTTCTCAACATCGCGCCTTATCATCGCGCAGGCCTGACGTATCTTCTCAGGCAAATCTATTTCCTTGTCCAAAAACAGACTGCTTGCTTTTGCGGCCTGTGCCGCGAGCATGTGAAGTCCTCCAAACGCGGGTATTCCATTCTCTTCGGCGTCCAGCATTAGCTTCGTGCGCAGCGGGTTGTAGATGACATCAAATACTGCTTCGCAGTGAGGGAACCTCTTTATGTCCACCGCAGCCTCGCCTGCATTCGGATACATTCCGACAGGCGTCGCGTTGGCGATGATCTGCGCATCGCTGTGTCTTTCCAGATTTTCGTAATTATCTTCACCGCCTCTCGAGATGACGATGACCGGATCAGCACCAAGATCCTTCAGAACATTGATGACAGTGCCCGAAACTCCTCCGCTTCCCAGCACCAGAGTCTTCTTTCCCGCCACGCTTATTCCCGAGGATTCAACAGTGCTTCTGAAACCGTAGTAGTCCGTGTTGTCGCCGTAATAAGTGCCGTCATCACGCCTTACTATCGTGTTGACGCTGCCGCATTTTACCGCCGTTTCCGACAGCTCGCTGCAGTACGCCATGACATCTTTTTTGTACGGCATGGTGACGCTGAGTCCCTTGAAGGAGCCTTCCGCAAAGAACTCATCGAGCTACGCCATGACGTCTTTTTTGTACGGCATGGTGACGCTGAGTCCCTTGAAGGAGCCTTCCGCA
Organism: uncultured Eubacteriales bacterium; assembly: GCA_902787725.1. GTDB lineage: Bacteria > Bacillota > Clostridia > Peptostreptococcales > Anaerovoracaceae > Lentihominibacter. Next base: position 11,800 of record CADAHK010000028.1, read on the forward strand.
AAGAACTCATCGAGCTGCTCCGGCTCTCTCTCAAAAAGTCCGAAATCGTAACCGCCGGTTACCCTGTGAGTCTGCGGCGAAAAGCTGTGTCCCAGCTTTCTGCCGAGAAGCCCGTAATCCGGGGCGCTGCTGCTTTTTCTGCTGTGGAACCGCCTGCTCTGCGCCATGATTTCGCGCATCGCTCCCGCAACATACTCCGCGGTCTCTCTTCTGCAAAGGCAATCCAGCTTGCTTATCTTCTCCTCTTCCCTGGCTTCATCCATGACAGGAAGACCCTTTTGTTCCTTATATGAAGCGATATCTTTTACGACATCGAACCGCTTTTCGAGAAGTCCGGCGATTTCAGCGTCTATTGCGTCTATTTCCCTTCTGTATCCGCTCAGCCCTTTCGAATCTTTGTCAGCGCCGGTCTCGCAGGTCCCGGTCTCGCATGCCCCTGTAAGGAGGTTGTACTCCAGAAGCATGTCGCACAGGGCTATTGCCGCCGCGGCTTCCATGCACGGCACTGCTCTCGGCACGATGCACGGATCGTGTCTGCCCCTGACCTGAAGTCCGGCCGGTTCCATTTTTTCAAGATCGACGCTGTCCTGCTCCTTTGCTATGGACGGTGTAGGCTTCATGGCTGCGCGAAATACTATCGGCATCCCCGATGACAGACCGCCCAGTATTCCGCCGTGGTTGTTGGTCCTGGTGACGACCTTGCCGTCTTTGATTTCATAAGGATCGTTATTCTCTGAGCCCTTCATCCTGCCTGCTCTGAATCCGGCACCGAACTCAATTCCCTTGACACCCGGAACCGCAAATACCGCCTGGCAGATTCTGCT
>CADAHK010000028.1:12657-16529 GCA_902787725.1 uncultured Eubacteriales bacterium
CGGCAGCTGATTCGTCTTTGTTTTCGATATCCCCAACCGACGCGATGCGGGCTTTAATATCTATGCCCTTGCTCTCCAGAATCTGCAGGCAGATTCCTCCCGCAACGCATAGAGGCGCAGTCATTCTGCCGCTGAACGCTCCGCCGCCGGTCTCTATTTCCCCGTACTTGACCCAGGCCGGATAGTCAGCGTGACCCGGACGAGGCACTGTTGCCTTTGCATCGTAATCTTGAGAGCGAACGTCTTTGTTGTCGATTACCGCTTCGATGACGCCGCCGTCAGTCACTCTCTCCGTCGCGCTGTCAGCCGCGGCGACTCCCGACAGAAACCTCGGAACGTCATCTTCCCTGCGAGATGTGGACAAATCGTCTCTTCCCGGCGCCCGGCGTTCCATGAAATCCTGAAGCTTTTGCATGTCAAAAGAGAGCCCTGCGGGCAGGCCTCTCATTCTCACACCAACGCACGGCCCGTGGGAAGTTCCGTAGATTTCGATGTTCAGTTTTTCACCGAAGACCGTTGTCATTTAATCCAAAGCCTCTCTTATCTTCTTCACTTTGCGGACTACCTCGTCGAACTGCGCCGGCGTAAGGGACTGCGCTCCGTCGCTGAGCGCGTTCTCCGGATCGTTGTGAACCTCTATCATAAGGCCGTCTGCGCCGGCAGCCGTCGCTGCCATGGCCATTGATTCTACAAGTGACGACTTGCCTGTCGCGTGGCTCGGGTCGATGATGACCGGAAGGTCCGTCTGCTCCTTGAGAGCCGGCACCGCTGACAGGTCCAGCGTATTTCTGGTGTACCTCTCGAACGTCCTGATCCCGCGCTCGCATAGAATTACATTCTCGTTGCCTTCCGACATTATGTACTCAGCGCTGAGGAGCAGCTCCTCGAGTGTGCTGGCCAGACCTCTCTTCAGAAGAACAGGCTTGTCCGTCCTGCCGACAGCCTTGAGCAGCTCAAAATTCTGCATGCTTCTGGCGCCTATCTGTATCATGTCGACATCCTCATAAAGAGGAAGATGATTTACGCTCATTATTTCCGTTACTATAGGCATTCCCGTCGCTTTCTTCGCCTCGAGCAAAAGCTCCAGCCCCTCGGTCTTCATGCCCTGGAAATTATACGGGGATGTGCGCGCCTTGAATGCGCCGCCTCTGAGGATACAGGCGCCTGACTTTCTTACGCTCTCCGCGACTTCGAGAATCTGCTCCTCGGATTCGACGGAACACGGTCCTGCTATGATGGCGAAATTGCCTCCGCCTATTTTTACATCACCGATCTGTACGACCTTTGTCATCTTGTCTCTCCTTTTATGATTGCTTTTATGTCTACTTCCATGATCAGTATGCTTATGAGCATCATTACCATTCCCACATAAGCCCGCGGCAGAAGTCTCTCTCCTGCGAAGAGGAACGCTACGATTGCCGCGAATACGGGTTCAAGTGTAAATATTATTCCAACATGTGTCGCCGACGTGTACTGCTGAGCCACCACCTGCGCTATGTAGGCGATTCCCGTGCAGAAAACTGTCAGGAATATGAGCGAGATCCAGCACGCGCCGGACTGCGGCACAGCAACATCTTCGAATATCAGCGCGAGTATGAGCATCCACACTCCTGTAAACCCGAGCTGGTATATGCCGAGCTGAAAAGCGTCCACCTCTTCATGTCTTACGCCTGCTTCGTTGATCAGCAGGTCAACAGTATAAGCAAAGCCGCACATCAGACACAGCAGGTCTCCAGACGCCACGTGCAGGTGTGAATCCAGAGTCATCAGCGCCATTCCTACTGTACACAGTATCAATACGAACAGCAGTTTTTTCTCAGGAACGACCTTTTTTATGAAATACGTAACTATTGGTGTAAAAATCACAGCGGTACAGCACAGGAATCCGGCGTTTGACTGTGATGTGTACTTTACGCCGTAAGTCGCCCCTATGTAAACGACCACAAGTACCAGCGAAACAAAAAATGCGTACTTAAGAGTCATCCTGCTGACATGGATCGCCTTTTTAGCGGATATGATCCACGCCACAGCAAAGGCACCCAGGAATCTGAACGCGTTAAGCGTAAGCGGATCAATTTCTTCAAGACAAAGATCCATCATGAAATACGAAACGCCCCAGCCCAGGGTTACGAGCATGAGCATCACGTCCGCTTTTACTTGTGCTTTCCTGTCTTCCATCACAGACTTCCGATAAGGTATTCCAGCGCCAGTCTTCCCGGCATCAGTCCGTTCTTTATATCTTTTTCAACTCTGTACGCGCCTGCAAGAGCCTTTCTTATGTTCGCCGTACCCATTCGGTTTCCGCTCTCCAGCGCCTTCTTCGTTCTGAAATCAGCGATTCTCCTGCCTTTGCCCAGGTATCCGCCTCCGAGAGTCTTCTGTATGTCCGCCAGGCTCATTCCATCGTCTTTCATCTCGCACGCCGTGAGCATTATCTCAAGCTGCTCCGCAATCAAGGCCAGTAAGGTCATCTCCGACGTACCGTCCTGAAGCAGATAATGCAAAAGCCTCAATGCTTCGTCTTTTCTGTTTGCCGCAAGGGCATCCAGCATTCTGAAGACGTTCTTCTCGGGATTTGTGCCGAGCACCTCCGAGACATCCTGCTGGGTTATTCCGGCCGAGTCACCGCAGTACGCTATGATTTTGCGCAGGTCGTTGTCCAGTTCGTAGAGACCGTAGTCGTTGTATCTGTTCTCGTAGTCCGTATCCCTGATTATCGCGGACACGAGGCCCGGGCTGTACTGCTTGCCCGCGGCTCTCAGCCTCTTCTCAATGAAACCGCTGAGCTGTCTCCTGTTCAGAGGGCCGAAATCATAGACCCTTCCGTTGCCTTTGCGACCGTTTTTTGACGCCGCCTTGTAAACTCCGGAATCCTTCAGACTGCGCTCCGCCTTGAAATCCGCAGGATTGGCCGCTGTTATGATTAGCAGCGCCGCAGCGGGATCTATGGCTTCCAACTGCTCTGCCAACGCCTTCTTTTCGTTCGGGCTCTTTTCGATTGCCTTTGGCATTCTGCCCTTGTCGTCAAAAAACTCCGGCAGGTATACGACCTTGCGCTCAGACATGAACGGCATGGTCTCCAGACTTCCGATTATATCGTCGACAGTTGCCTTGTCACGCTCTATTGTGGTCAGATCGAGCACGCGGCTCTCTTTGGTCACGAACCTGTCGATAAGTCGTTTCGCGTAAAAATCGACAAGGTACTCCTCCTTGCCTCTGAGCACGACAACAGCGGGTATGTCACCCTTTTTCATGTCCTCTGTAAGCTGTTCAAATGCGTGTTTCTCGTCTCTGTAAGCCATAACTGCATCCTGCACATAATATTCCATTAGAATTATAACACGAAACCTACAATCTCGGAATTATTTCATTTACTATGACCGCCTCTATCATTCCCATATTAATTGTTCCTCTGCGATCGAAAGTCAGAATCAGATTGTCTCCTGGTATAAGCCCGGCTCCGTAATAACGCTCTAGCTTTTCGTAGTTGTATCTGGCGTAACTCGGATTATCCATCATTCCGAGGTGTTCTATATAAAACTCTTCATTATTGTAATCCTCAAGCGTTATATCCGGGTTAATCAGAATTCCGTTCACTACCTGCTCCTGCTCATATCTATGAGGAATATCATACCAGCGATAAAGGGCCTCGATTATCAGTGCTTCAGACTTGGACCGCACAGCCAGACCTCTGGAAGTTCTTATCCTCTTATTCTCTTCCTTATAAGTGCTTTGTCTGTAAGGGCGAGCTCCCCATTCCCTATGCCTGTCGATTCTCGCCTTAATTTCATCATCCAGTTTCAGATCGATTGCAAGCTGATTCCGGTTGAAGAAGTACTCCTCGGGCAAACTACTGTAGCCCTTAGTCATGG
>CADAHK010000029.1 GCA_902787725.1 uncultured Eubacteriales bacterium
AGCATCTCGGCGTTCTTCTTCAGAATCTCGTTAGTTGTATTGCTGACCATCTGCTGAGCCTTGATGGCTTCCTTTGAGTGAGCCATGCCCAGAGCGATTACCATCTGGTTCTTCCAGAGCGGAAGAGTGTTGACCAGAGTTGAATTGATCTTGTCTGAAAGGACTACAGCGTTTGTCTGAACGAGTCTGATCTGCGGAGCGTTCTGCAGGCAGATGGCTCTTGTCAGTTCCAGGTCGTAGAGCTTCTTCTCGAATCTCTCGCACATGGAAGCGTAGTCATTGGCTTCCTGAGCGTCTTCGGCCAGACCGGTTTCGGCTGCCTTTGCTCTGAGAGCCGGAAGCTCTTCCTTGTACGCTTTGTCCAGAGCCAGACGGCCGGCCGCGATGTACATGGTGAGTTCCTTGAAGTAAGCCTTGTTGTTCTCAAACAGTCTCTCCTGAATCGCGATGTCCTTCAGCAGTGTTTCCTGATGCTTCTCAAGTTCCTTCGCTACAACTTCTATGTTTGACTCAACCTTGCTGTAGTGAGCCTTGATCTTCTCCGCCTGATTAGCGCCTCTGTTGAACAGGGCCTTGAGGCCTTTGCCTTCCGCAGGGTCAACCTTGAGGTCCGCGATCAGATCGCTGAGCGTGTCGCCGATTTCATCCATGTCTCTGTCACGGACATGCTCGAGAGCGGACTCCGAGAAATCAGCCAGTCTCTTCTGAGCTCCGGCACCGTATGTGATGATCAGATTCGAGTCGTGCAGATTGATCTTTTCCGAGAAATCGGTTATCTGCTTCATCTCTTCCTCTGAAAACTGCTTGAGTCTGAACTCATCAGCTTCCGGGGCCTCGAGTGCCTGCGCTGCCACCGGAGCTTCGGCTTCTTCGAGAGTTTCCAGTGATAAAACAGGTGCGATTATTTCATTTACCTTTTCTTCTGCCATTTCGTTCCTCCTTATTCAATATCAAAATCTGATCCAAGCAGTCCTTCTCTCGCGAAAATCTGCTGGAGTACTTCCATGTCGATGAGCGTGTCTTCATCCTCGCTCTTGTAAAGCTTGTCGACAATGCTTCCGTACGCCGTGGCGCATGTGTTCAGTATGCCCTTGATCTCGAGCATCGCCTCAGGGCCCGGATCGCTTACCCAGAGCTTTTTGATAAGCTCCATGGTCTTCGGCAGATACAGCTCGCGCAGCTGCTTGACGCTTTCCTTCTCTCCGAGTTCAGGTCTGCGCTCTGCCAGTCTGCCGATCTTCCTGAGCGACCCTTCTATGCTGCGGAGTGAATCGATTACGTCAGGATCCGTTTCGCCCTCCGCAACGGTTGCCATGGCGTTGGCGTATTCGGCTTCGGTCCAGACGCGTGGTTCTCCCGGTTTGTCGGGCTTTGCCGCATCTGCCTTTGCGTCAGCCTCCTCGCGTCTGATGGTGTCCTGTATGGATTCCATCGGCGTACCGTTTTTCATCATTACAAGTATATCATATTCGCCGTTGATATAGGCTCCTATGTTTTGTTCCTCATCCTTGAAGAATCCGTTGTTGATCATCTCCTGGATGTCCTTGGTCACTTCTTTCAGCGGAGTGCCTGTCTTGCGCGAGATCATGCGGAGCGATGTGTTGCCGTTCCTGTTGATGTACTCGTCGTACTGGTTCCACTTAGCTACGTTCTTTCTCGTGCTTTTAATCAGCCACGCGCCGACGCAGGCCATGAGCAGCGGCAGTATCGTCTGCCGAAGCCCCTGCAATAGAGAAACGTTGAACGCGTACATGTTGCTGAACAGGTCCATTACGCCGAGAATCAGACAGGCCCATCCGACTATCATGCGCACGCGCCCGCTCCTCTTGTTTCTTATCTTTTTCTTTTCTCTTTCTATTTCTACCTGACTCATTTTCCCACCTCTTTTACCGGTGCTGTGTTCATGTCCTTATTTTACTAGCATGAAAGCAAAATGGCAAAAACTTTACTGTCCGTATGATATAATCTTTTTGTAAATATAAGCAATACCCTTAAGAGAGGTGCACAATGGCAGGCAAAGGCAACCCGGCGAAGACCGCCGAAAACAGATACAAAACAAAACGCAGGGAAATGGGCTGGTCCAGAGAGGCCGCGGCCTTCGAACTTCACATGTCCGACGACAAGCTCGAGCGCATAGAGAACGGCAAGCAGAGGCCGACGCCAAAGGATGTTCTGGACATGTCAGACGCTTACAATTCCCCGGAGCTCTGCAACTACTTCTGCAACAAGGACTGTGAAATCGGCCGCCACTATGTTCCTGAGGTTCCCGATTCAGAGCTTCCCGACATAATTCTTAGGCTGCTTAGCTCAGTCAACGACTTCAGCGACATGGAAAAGCAGCTGATCAGGATAACTGCCGACGGAATAATAGATCCGGAAGAAATTCCGGATCTTGTAAAGGTTCAGCATACTCTGGAGCAACTCTCGATCATGATCGAAGCGCTGCAGCTGCGTATTGAAAAAAAGATTGATGAAGGCGAAATCGATGAATCCGCCTACAAGGAAGAGTTCGACAGACTCGGAAAGCTCTTCTGATACAGTTTCCTGATAATCAGTTGAAGGCGTAACAATCAGATAAAGACGTATTCGCCCATTCTTCTGAACGCCTCTTCGAGGCGGCTGCGCGGCGACGCCAGATTCAGGCGTATGTGACACGGACCTTCAAAAAGTCTGCCGTCCTGCCAGCCGACTCCGACACGCCACCCTGACTTAATGACATCTTCTATGCTGCGCCCCTTTTCGGCGCAGTATTTGCTGCAGTCGAGAAACAGCATGTATGTTCCTTCGGACATGGTCGTCTCGACGCCCGGAAAGTTCTTCGTTATGTATTCGTAAGCCCAGCGGGCGTTCCCCTCGAGCACCTGAATGAGCTCATCCGTCCATTCGCGGCCCTCTTCGCTGTACGCTCCGGCGAGAGCGTGCATGGACAGAACATTCATCTCGTTATAATGCGTTTTTTCTCCGTGTCTGGTTATCGCCTTATTCAGTTCTTCATCATAAATAATGTGGTAGCTGCCAATCAGACCTGCAAGGTTGAAGGTCTTGCTCGGCGCGTAGGCCGCCGCCGTGTGATTGCGGGTCCACTCATTAACGCACTGGAACGGAATGTGTTCATGGCCCTCGAAAACCAGGTCTGCCCATATCTCATCGCTTAATACCGATACGTTATTCGACTCGAAAACCTCCGCGGCTTTCTCAAGCTCCGGCATTGTCCAGACGCGTCCGCTCGGATTGTGCGGCGTGCAGAAGATTACGACCTTGATGTTGTTTTCTTTTATCTTCCGGTCCATGTCCTCGTAATCCATGCGCCATACGCCTTCGCTGTCGAGCACGAGAGGACTGTAGACAGATTTCCTTCCTAGGCCTTCGACGTCCTCCTTGAATCCCACGTAAACAGGACTGTGCAGCAGGATGTTGTCGCCGGGCTTTGTCAGAACCTCGACGGCGCTGGACAGGAAACCGTGCACGCCGTTTTCGTATCCGATGTTCTTCTCCGTAAGATCCCGGTGGTATCCGCCCGCCCTGCGCCAGTTAATGATGGACTGATAATACTCGTCCGAGTAATTGAAATATCCGAAGAGCGGATGCTCCACCCTCTCGATTATTCTCCTGGTTATGGCAGGACAGGTCGGGAAGTTCATGTCGGCAACCCATAGAGGAATGAAATCAAAACCTTCCTCAGGCAGATCCGGCTCCATGCCCCACTTGTACTTGCCGACGGAATCGTAGGCCGAAGCGTCCTTGCCTTTTCTATCGATTATGCTTGTGAAATCGTATTTCATCTATTTCCCTTCTTTATCAGTTCTTCCTTTTCCTGACGGTTCATCTGCTTGATTTCCCATTCACGGCTCATGGCTTCCTGCTTGGTTGCGAAAGCTTCGGCGTGAACCAGCTCTACAGGCCTTCTCGGGTTGGTGTACTTGCTGCCGGTCCCATCGTTGTGGCTTGCCAGCCTCTTTCCCAGATCATTCGTCCATCCTGTGTAGTAACTGCCGTCGCTGCACTTCAGAATGTATGTATAGTTGGTCTTTGCGCTGTCGTTAGCAGGCTTCGGAAGCACATAGCTCTGCGCGTTTGTGCGCGCGATCATTGTGCCCGCCTCATCAAAAATATCCGCGCCGCCGAAGCAGATTTTCTTGCCGGCCTTGTCCAGATGGCCCTTCGCCGTAAGGTAAGCGCCCTGTCCCGCCGCAATGAATTCAATGCTACTGCTTATTGCCGTGGTCAGTATTTCATTGGCGTAGATTGTCGACGCTACGGCGAAATCCGCCAGCGTAAATATTGCGCCTCCCATGACTCTTCCGATTCCGTTGTAGTGACGCTCATCGATCGGCATGCGCAGATAGACGCATCCGTCCTCATCGATTTCCTCAATGGTTATACCCGTCGTCTCAACGGCATAGGTGTCCTGATACATAAATTCTCTTACTTCTTCCAGCGTTCTCATATATATGCTCCTTATCTAAATAATAATTCACTAATCAAACTGGTTATATTATATAATCGATTGCTCATTTGTACAGATAGTGATTTTGCAACTTCCTCCTATTGAAAAACCTCTTCCATCCGAAATGATAAAAGAGGTTCATAGCTGGTGCGCCCGACAGGACTTGAACCTGCATGCTCTCGCACTGGAACCTAAATCCAGCGTGTCTGCCAATTCCACCACAGGCGCACGTTCGCGGCGATTTGTATTATATCACATATCTCAGCGTTTGCGCACTTTGATGTCCGACCCGAGCATGCCGCCGCGCTTTATTATGTCCGAACCGAATTTCTCTCTGAGAGCGTCGACCGCTTTGTCCGCGCTCCTCTCCTTCTCGTCCGTCTCGCCGCCGAAGAGCGAGATCTGCTGCTGGCCGTCCCTGTCGAGCTGGGTCATTGCCAGGCCTATGAGTCTCAGATTCGTGTGGCCGTCCCAAAGCTGTCTGAACAGTTCTCTCGCCGTTTCATAAGTCCTGGACGTGCCGTCTGTAGGAGCATCCAGCATCCGCTGGTGAGAGTGCTTCTTCATGTCGTTTCCGCGAATCGTAACCGAAATGCACGAGGCCTTGACCCCGTCGCGTCTTATGCGCGCGCTCACATTATCCGCCAGATGCAGAAGCACCTTATCCCCCTGCTCCCATGTCGTTATGTTGTCATCAAAGGTAATCTCGTTGCTGTAGCCCTTTGGCGCTTCATGCTCCGCGGCAACCGGGGTCTCGTCAATTCCGTTGGCGTAGTGCCACAGCATGCTTCCCGTCTTGTTTCCGAGAATCGCTCTTATGGAAAGCTCGTCTGCCTTTGCGAGATCGCCGATCGTATTCATGTGAAGTCTCATCAGTTTATCGGCTGACGACTTGCCGCACAGGAACAACTCCCCGACAGGCAAAGGCCACATCTTCTCTTCTATCTCATCGGGGAAGAGCGTGTGCACTTTATCCGGCTTCTCGAAATCGCTCGCCATCTTGGCGAGCAGCTTGTTTGATGAAATGCCGATGTTGACCGTGAATCCGAGCTCACTTTTTATTCTGTCCTTGATGTCATGGGCCGTTTTAACAGAATCGGGATACATGCGCTGCATGCCCGTCATGTCGAGAAAGCACTCGTCGATGGAGAACTCCTCAACAACAGGCGTGTACTCTCTGAGAATCGCCTTGAAGGCGTGTGACATCTCCGAGTAGAGCGCAAAATCCGACGGCGCGATAACGAGTCCCGGGCATTTGCGCAGGGCAGCCGACACGGGCTCGCCTGTCACGATTCCGTACTTCTTCGCCGGCACCGATTTGGCGAGAACAATGGATGTCCGCCTGCTGGGATCTCCTCCTATTATTGACGGAATCTCCCTCAGGTCCGGCTCCGCCGCGGTTTCGATGTCAGGATGCTGCTCCGCTTCCCGTCTGCGCCTCGTTGCCTCCCAGGAGAGATACGCGCTGTTTACGTCTATGTGAAAAATCGTCCTCATAACTTACACGGCCAGATTACATTTTGCTTTTTATCTGTATAGTATGTTTCGAGCATCTCCTTGTGAGAAAGAAAATCCGGATTATCGAAATACTTGGCGCCTGCCGGACAGTGGGTCACGCACGCCTGGCACTTGATGCAGATGCCGGGAACGCTCGTCACATCCTCCGGGTCTATTGAGCCCATTGAGCAGACCCTCGCGCATGTCCCGCATCTTACGCACTTATCGGTATCCGTTACGGGTTTTGCTTTAAGGAATACCGCCGGCTCTCCATCCGTGCGCAGCGGACGGTAGTAAGGTCCCGGCGGGGTGCTGCCGTCAACAGTCAGCTCCGCAAATTCCGCCGTCCCGAGCGATCCGGGTGATTTGCCGCCACCAGAGACCTCTCCGGCTTTCTGCACAGCCTCCCATAATCCGAGGGCAAGTGCCTTTGCATCTTCTATATCTTCATCGTTCGGACGTCCGTGAGCCAGTTCCGTCGCGAAGGCGTGCTGTGTCGCAAAGGCCGCCGCGGCTGCCGGTCTGAACCCGGTGTTCCTCTGCTCATATACAAGCTCCGAAATGCCGTCGCCGAAGTCGCGGTTCCCAAAGCAAACAAACGGCAGCGACAGCGTGCCGTCGCCTTTCAGATTGTTCTGAACGAATGGCAGAATCTTGTTCGGAAGTCTTCCTGCGTAGACCGGAAGTCCGATGATCAGCAGGTCGTCCTTCGCGAACTCGTAATTTGCGCCGCGCGCATCCGGGCGCGTAAAATCCAGGAACTCCAGCTTCGGGCCTGCAATCGCCTGCGCCATTGCCTTTGCAAGTTTTTCCGTATTGCCTGTCGGGCTGAAATACGCCGCGACAATCCGCCTGATTTCCATCGGATTCTCCTTTTTAGTGCGTAAATCCGTACTTTCCTGTCTTGTGCTCGTTGGTGAGTACATGCGCATCCTTCAGTTCTTCAAGACACTGGTAGAAATCCTTCAGGAACGCTTCTGCCAGATTGAAGGTGAGGTCGGCTCTGCAAACGATTCGCTGAACGGTAACTTCGCCGGCGCCGTCAGGAAGCGGATACGACGGAACCTGCCATCCGAACATGCGGAGCCTGTCCGACAGGTCGTAGAGATTCCAGACAACCTTTGTCCCGTCTTCATACTGCGCGTCGTTCTTGAGCTTGTAGCAAACGATCGGCAGTCTGGCGCCTCCGTTGTAAAGCTCGAACAAGCCCGTCTCCTTGATGCGGTCGCCTATTACCGTCGCGATTTCCTGAGTCTTGGAATGGATCATGGCGTAGCCTTCACGGCCGAAGCGCAGGAAGTTGTAATACTGTCCTACTATCTGGCTGGCGCTTCTTGAGAAGTTTATGGCCATCGTCGGCATCTCACCGCCGAGGTAACTGACCTTGAAGATGAGCTCCTCAGGCAGATACTTCTGATCTTTCCAGACAACCCAGCCTACTCCCGGATATGTAAGCCCGTACTTGTGTCCGGATGTGGATATTGAAACTACGTTGTCCAGTCTGAAATCCCAGCGGAGCTCGGGCTCGACAAAAGGCGCGAACATTCCGCCGCTCGCTCCGTCTATGTGTATTACAAGCTCAGGAAGGTTCGGGTGAGTTCTGTTGTACTCCCCGACCAGCTTGTCGAGAGTCTCGATGTCATCGTATTCCCCCGTGTACGTCGTGCCGAGAATTGCCGCGATGCCGATAGTGTATTCATCCACATACTGCATGACCGTATCCGTGTCAAGGGTCATGTCGTTCTTCGTCACGGGAACGACGCGCAGCTCAACGTCCCAGTACACGCAGAACTTCTCCCAGCAGATCTGATAAGCTGAGCTCATGATAAGATTCGGTTTTCTGACGCGCACATTAACGCCTTTTCTTATGGCCTGATCTCTCCAGCGGAACTTCATGGCCATTCCCGCGAGCATGCAGGCCTCGCTGCTTCCAACCGTCGATGTGCCCAGGTAATCCGAACCCTCCGGCGCGTTCCAGAGATTCGCCAGGATGTTTACGCAGCGGTTTTCAAGCTCCGCTGTCTGAGGGTATTCCGACTTGTCTATGGCGTTCTTGCTCAGAGTCGCGCTCATCAGGTCCTCGGCCTGTTCCTCCATGTATGTCTGGCAGAATGTAGCCATGTTCAGGCGCGAATTTCCTTCGTCCAGAAGCTGATTCAGTATCAGTGCCTTGGCAGCGTCCGGGTCGATGGACCTGTTGTTCAGGCTGTATTTCGGTATGACCGATCCTTCCTCTCTGGTTCCGTAACCAAAAGCCATGCTGCTTAGTTTTTCTTTAGTCTTGTCTCCGTAAAGCACTTTTAATCCTCCGTATATAACATCAAATATCTTCTTTTATATATCTTCCGCTGTTCATTCTACCCCTCCTTTCCGTGTCAGTCTACAGCAAAAAGCACAAAAAAGCTGTCGCCCCGTCATTTTTCAATGCAGGGGCAACAGCCTGATAAATAAATTTAGTTTTTACCGCCTTTCTCTATTATCTCTTCACCTTTACCTTCTTTCCGCAGTTCGACTTTGTGAAGAACTTCTTATACTTTTTCACGAATGACTTGCTCAGCTTCTTGTTAACAGTGCTGACCTTGATAGTCTTGACGCTTGACCCCTGCAGGCTCTTCTTTACTGATGCCTTGCTGAGCATTCTGGTCTTGATCGTAACTGTCTTGGCCTTGCTGCCCTTGAACGCGTTCGGCTGGATTCCCTTGACATCGTACCTTACGCCTTTGTATGAAACCGTTGCCGGGATCGTTATGCTCTTGGCGTTCTTCGCCTTGACGAGACGGGCTGCCGGTCCGCCGACCTGCTTGTGCTGAAGTATCTCGTAAACTGATCCGTTGACCGTCACCTTGTAAACAGGGTACCAGGTGCTGTGCCCCTGATTGTTGTTCGTTCCCGGAGCCGTGCTTTCAGTCTCCTTGCCGATCACGACGGTTAAATTCACCAGGTTGCTGCTGTTCACAACATTCCTTACCGGCAGGCTCCTGACTGTGAAATAATTTGTTCCGTTATTCAAATATCTCGAATACACCTTGATCCTGAATGATTCGCTTCTGTTTGAATTTCCGAGCTGCATATAGTTATATGCAATTTTGCCTGTTGAGTCATAGACCGCTACATTCTGACCGCATGCGTAGCTGACCCTGCCTGTAACATAAACACTGTCCGCGTCCGCGGTGACGATTCTTGTTTTATCAAGCGTTACTGTCGGCGTTATGAGTGTCGGCGTCTGGCTGCCGGAGCCGCTGGTCGTAACTGTAACATTGTATGTTCTGCTTAATGTATCGTAACCGCTGGAGTTATTGACTTTGATGTAATAGTCTGTGTTTGGAGCGAGTTTTTTGTACGTCATTGTTCCCGCTTCACTTGGCAGCAGTCTTGTTGTTGTGTAGGTGTAGTACGGAGCTGCTGCATCATCGAATCTCACAGTATTGTAATTGCCGTCATAGAGTTCGAAAAAAAGACCAAAGCTGTCGCGTTTCCCTGTATAGGATGGATATTCCGCCTTTACTACATAAGACGCTCCTGCTGTGCTTCCTGTGCGGAATTTATAGTAGTGATTCTGCTCCTCCATGTAGTAGCTGCCGGATCCTGCATATGTTTCTCTCGCGGTAAACGTCCCGCTTGCTTTCTGTCCGAAGCTGAGCGACTGAGCCTGACTCGGACTCGTGCCGCCCTGAAATGCCTTCATGGTGCCATTGCCCGCGCTGCTGTAGCTCTTAGCCGAAACCGCGTTACCTGCCGCGTTATCGTCAGCCGCCGCCTCGCCGGTTACAGCACTTTCGTCCGCCGCGGCAGTTTCTTCAGCCGCTGCTGTGTCTTCCGCAGCAGCACTGTCGTCTTCCGAAGCGATATCTTCAGCAGCAACCGCTTCATCCGCCGGCGCGCTGCCATCAATCGATTCCGCGCTGACACGATCCGCTGTGGCAAAGGACATTGTCACGAACATGCAGAGCATGATTATAATCGAAAGAATCTTTTTCATTTTCGTCATCCTCCTTTTTAATGACCTGTTTGTTGTGATTGTCTGCTCTGCTGATATATACCCGAAAAGCCTGAATTTGTTACATACGCTCAGGAAAATGTTGTATTTGACTTTGCACCCGTGAAGTAGTAATATCTACGGGTAAAGCGATGACGAGGAAAGTACGCTGGCCAAAGGGTCTGACAGAGAGAGATGGATGCTGGAATCATCTCATTCCCGGGCGAGCCGAAGACCACCTCTGAGCGGCACCAATACTGCCCGCCGGCCGCGTTAAAAGCCAAAACGAGTGCCGGAGCACGAAGCGCCGTAACGAAAGCGCGGCTCCGGAAGATGGGTGGAACCACGGATACATAGAAATGTATGCGTCCCTTCTGACTAAACAGCCGGAGGGATTTTTGTTTTTTGCAAAAACAATCCGGCATCAGAAAAAAAGCATAGGAGGACACTGAATTGATTATCACACTCAAAGATGGAAGCACCAAGGAATACGCTGAGGCCATGTCGGCATATGACATCGCCAGAGACATCAGCGACGGACTGGCCAGAGCCGCTTGTCTGGCTGAGATCGACGGGGAGGCTGCCGACCTCAGAACGATCATCGACAAGGACTGCCAGCTGAACATACTGACCTTCGATTCCGACGAAGGCAAGAAGGCCTACAGACACACATGCTCCCACGTTCTGGCAGAAGCCGTCAAGAACCTCTATCCGGACGCGAAGCTGGCTATAGGACCTTCAATTGACAACGGTTTCTACTACGACTTCGACATTCCGCCTCTCTCACGTGAGGATCTGGACGCCATCGAAGCCGAGATGAAAAAAGTTATCAAAAAAGGCGACAGGCTTGAGCGCTTCACCATGTCAAGAGAAGACGCCATCGCCATGTACAAGGAAAAGGACGAGCCGTACAAGGTCGAGCTCATCGAAGACCTTCCTGAAGGAGAGGAAATTTCATTCTACAAGCAGGGCGACTTCACAGAGCTCTGCGCGGGACCGCACCTCATGAGCACGAGACCTATTAAGGCCTTTGCGCTGACTTCGAGCTCCGGCGCCTACTGGAGAGGCGACGAGAAGAACAAGATGCTCACGAGAATCTACGGCACGGCTTACACCAAGAAAGATGAACTGAAAGAATACCTTGCCTATCTGGCAGACATCAAGAACCGCGACCACAACAAGCTGGGACGCGAGATGGAGCTGTTCACGACCGTGGATGTAGTCGGTCAGGGACTGCCGCTCTTCATGCCGAAGGGCACCAAAATCATACAGAAGATGCAGCGCTGGATCGAGGATCTGGAGGAGTACGAATGGGGTTACGTGCGCACCCGCACGCCGCTCATGGCCAAGTCCACCCTCTACAAGATCTCCGACCACTGGTACCACTACAGGGACGGCATGTTCCTGCTCGGATATGACAACATGGACGATATCATGGCTGCTGAAGACAGATCCGATGAGATCCGCGGCGTTCAGGACCTGAACCT
>CADAHK010000030.1 GCA_902787725.1 uncultured Eubacteriales bacterium
TCTTTTCCGAAGTGGAGTTCCTTCAGACCTTCGACCTCATCACAGATCTCTCTCAGGCTGCAGCTGTGGCAGTCTGTCGACATTCCTTCGAGGATCTTCGACAGTGTCAGCGTGATGTCTCTTGTCTTCTTGGCATCGGATCTCATGCCGGCGTAATCAGCATCATCAGCTGTGATGAAGATGATCTTAACGGCCTTTACGCTAGGGTTCTTCTTGTACTGCGAAATGTAGGAGTTTCCTACCTGCTCAAATGTGATACCCTTGCGGACAGCTTCCTTCGAAACTCTTACCTGCTCTCTGTAGCTGTCGGAGCTCGATCTGATCATATATCCCTTAGGATAAACGTGATACTTTACGAAGTCGATGTCCTGGATAGCTCTGAAGAGAGGCTCTGTATCCTCTTCTCCTTCGCCGTTGAGAAGATCGACTTTTATGATTACGATCCTGGCAAATGAAGTGCTGCCATTGATCTGATTAAGGTCTTTTCCGTATACGAGGATCTCGTCCTTATCGGCATAATCGCCCGATGTGACGCACGCGTAGTTAACGGCCGGCTTTCCGTCGCCACCGAGTTCGTACGCAGATTCCTTCATCATGATAAGCTGGTTGCCGCCTACATCTTCCCAACACTTATTTGGGTTGTAGTCATAGTGCTTAGGCTGAGTGGATCCGAGCATACCATCTATTTTCTCGATTATTGAATTATACAGTTCCATACGGTCTCCTTTTTCGCCTGCGTATTATCACGCCGGGCGATCGTTATGGTAATGCCCCCACACCTTGGTGCAGGGGCATTGTTTGTAGATCTTTTGATCTTTAGAACTTGATATCCACCTCTTTGCGGTCAAATATCTCATTTACTCTCTTGTAAGCCCAAGCAAGGAGCTTCTGGTCGAGGTTGAGGAAGTAGACCACGAAGAGTGCTCCTGTTGCAATGCCGAGGATCTTGAAAATGAGACCCAGGAACTTGCATACAGGGTTTGTCTTCTTTTTAAACATTGTAACGCTCCTTTCGGATACTTACTACTTAGCCTGTCCCTTCTGACGAGCGAATTCAGCAGCGCCGAGAGCTCCCATGAGCTGTGGGTCAGTCTTGAGGTTGATGACTTTGAGCTTGAGAACGTGCTCGATAGCGTCCTTGAGTCCATCGTTCTTAGCGCATCCGCCTGTAAGTGTGATGGAGTCTGTAGCGCCAGCCTTCTTAGCCATTACGAAGCATCTCTTAGCAACAGCCATCTGGATTCCAGCAGCGATCTCGTCCATTGGCTTATCCTCACCAACGAGTGTGATAACCTCGGACTCAGCGAATACTGTGCACTGAGCTGTGATAGGAATTACGTTCTTAGCTGTAAGGGACAGCTTGGAGAACTCAGGAAGGCTCATCTCGAAGGATCTAGCCATAGCCTCGTAGAATCTGCCTGTACCAGCAGCGCACTTGTCGTTCATAGCGAAGTTCTTGACTGTTCCGTCTGTATCAACTGCGATACCCTTGACGTCCTGTCCGCCGATGTCGATGATAGCCTTTACGCTTGGATCAGTTACGTGTACGCCCATAGCGTGGCAAGAAATCTCGGAGATGTTCTCGTCAGCGAATGGAACCTTGTTACGTCCATATCCTGTACCGATGAGGTACTCAAGCTCCTTGGAGTCCTTGAGACCAACCTTGTCGAGAACTTCCTTCATAGCCAGCTTAGCCGACTGCTCGGAATTGATCTTGCTCTTGATGGTAGTATCAGCTACGATCTTGCCATTCTCATCGAGGATAACTGCCTTGGTATAAGTTGAACCTACATCACAGCCGCCATAATATTTCATAATCTTTACTCTCCTTTAATACAATTAATGAATTGATTTGGTGACATTATTATTGTGTTGAATCTGCGGTCGCCGATTACCTCGGCCGTTACCGTCTATTCGGCGACCACACTATATCACAACCGTTAAGAAACTGTCAAACACTAATCGGTTTCCCAGCTTCTGTGTTCTATCGGAGGGGCTCAGCCCCCGAAGATCAAGCTTTCCGACCTTACGGCAACGCCGTATGATCAGTAGGAAAGCTTACATACCGAGCTCGTCGTCGAAGTCGAGGAGTGTCGGGTCTACTGGCTCAGCCTTCATGACTGTTCTCATGTACTCATTGACCTTGTCTCTCATCGTCTTACGCGATACTGTACGAGGGTCCATGAGGTCGTGCTCGATCCAGATCATGTGAGCGTCTCTGTCTCTGCATGTATCATCGAGGATACCCTGGAGTGTAGCCATGTTCTTGCATGCTACGTTCTGGTACATGATGATGATCTCGACGTTCCAAGCTTCGACCTGTCTCCACATTTCGTCGACTACGTTGTGATATCCGCCGTTTGTGTGGCGTCTCATTACCATACGCTCGTAGAGGCGGGCGAGGTCCATGAGTGCCTCTTCCGGATCCTCTGTCTCGAGTTCCTTGGTGAAGTTGAGGGATTCCATCTCAACGAGGATGTCGATTCCCCAGCAGTTAGCGAGCCAGTTGGAGAAGTTAGCATAGTAGTGAGCAGGGCAAGACCATACGATTCCTCTGTACTTCATCTTACCGCGCCATGCTTCTTCGCGTCTCTCGTAACCCTTCATCATGAGCTCGTTGACTTTCTTGAATGTAGGGATTACACGAGGGTCGGCACCGCCGTCCATCTCGTAGTTCCACTTACGGAAGAGCTCGTACGATGGTCCGATGATCTGTGGGCAATCTGTCTTGTTGACTTCCCACTTCTGGAGCTCATACTTTGTCTCCTCGTTGAAGCGCTTCATCTGCTTGAAGTAAGCATCCCAGCTCCACTTAGCGCCTGTAACTTCCTCTACGAACTTGATGCAGCCCTTGATGTCCTGAACGGCATCCTGAGTTGTCTCTTCATATTCGTATCTTACAGGGAATGTCAGGTGATAAACCGGAAGATCCGGGAATCTTCTGCTCATGTACTCGGAAGCCATTACAGAACCATCGCAAGGCATCGAGCTGGAAATGAAGCAGGAGCCCATGTGTGGCAGAGCGTCGATTACGAGCGCGCCGCACTCTGATGATGGTACTGGGCAAGTATCAGCAGGGAGTCCGAACGACTCAACAGCGTCGATATAAGGTACGCATGTGAGCTGGTCGATCTCGGATACCAGGAATACTGGCATCAGCTGATAAGGGATTCCCAGGAGATCTGGGAAGCCGGCCATGATCTGGCCCATAGTCATCTCGTCGAAGAGAACGACTTTCTTGTTGAGGCCTTCTGAGTTACCGTTCTTCTTGTCGCACTTAGCGAGGAATACGAGGTTCTCAGCTACATAACGGAAGATATCGTATGTCATCAGGTGTGACATCTTCAGAGCGCTGCCCTTCTGACCCATGGTGTTCTTGTCCATGAAGCCTACGCAGCAGAAGTAGGAGATCATCCACCTGTAGTAGAATGTAGAGTTGAGAGCTGGGATGAGGTCTCTGCTGAATGTTGTGAGCAGCATGAGCCACATCTTTCCCCATCTGTAGAAGTCGTACGCTGTATCAGCGGCGCCTCTCCACTCTCTTCTTACAGGAACCATGTCGCCTTTTCTGTAGAGCTTACCGAGAGTCTTCTCTCCGTGAAGGAATCTGTCTACGAATTCCTGAGGTCCCATCTCGACAGCCTGCTTAGCTTCGAGAGCGCATCTCGCGAGATCGTCTCTGCATCTCTCGACCTGCAGAGCACAGAAACTCTTTATATCGGCTTCCTTGGTCATCTCAGCGATGATCTTTCCGACTTCCATGAGGTTCTTGCCCTGGGCTTTCCAATCCATGTTGTCTTTCTGTTTCCAGAAAACAGGATTAGGATATTTGATTTTTTCCTTCTTGGCGTTTCTCATTACTCTCTTTTCGAGGCTTTCAACCAATGTGTTTTTGAGGCCGAGCAATTCTGTTGTCAATGTCATTACTTCTTGCCTCCTTTCTGGATCTTCTTGATCTCAAGCGATTCTACGAATGCCTGGAATCTTGTTCTCAGCTGTCCTGAACCCTTCGCGTTGTAAAGTCTGTCGATCGACAGTACAGGCCATCCATACTCCTCGGACATGATGTGGCTGACAAGAGCTCTCTCAAATCCCCAGAAGTCGCAGTACTTCATCTGCTCATAGATGATACCGTCTGCCTTGAACTCCTTAGCGAGTCTGTCGGCTGTCTCTCTTCTCTGCTTGACCTTGTTGTCAGCGATGTAACGTGCGCACTCAGAAGTATTCATGTAGTGACGTACGATCTGTGGAAGAGCGTCTTCATCGTTGCTAAGCTCGATGACTTCTCTACCTGGGATGGAACCGAAGCAGTGTCTGTCGAATACTACTCTCGCGCCTGCAGCCTCGATCATCTTTGTGAACTCAGGGTCGTCGATCTCTGAGCCTACGATGCCGACTCTAGCTCTTGGAAGCTTCTCGTCAGGTTTTCTCTTCTTGAGTTCTGCGAGTGTCTCCTTGAGATAAGGCAGGATGAGGTACTTAGGGCAAGTGTAAGTCACGAGGTTGAGAATGTGGAATTCATAACCTGTGATGACCGGATTGTCCGCTTTACGCATCTCGCTGATCTCCTGCATGATCTTGCAGACCTCGTTGTGCTCCTTGACTGCCTTGCGGATAGCCTTATCGGAAACATCAACTCCGAGGTGCTCATGCATAGCGCTGAGGAGTCTCTCCTCGAGCTGTCTCTGCATGTGATCATAAGAGAAGTCTTCAGTCTTGTAAGGAACGTCCAGTATAGGCAGGAAGAAATGCTCTTTGTCGTTGCAATTCAGGATAGTGAAATGCTCATTGAACCTGTTCATCATAGAGCAGGCATCGACCGCGGCAAGTCCGTCCAGGAACTGGTATCCTCCTTCGATGGCCCTCTCCAGCAGAGCACGTGCATACTCGCAAACGTAGTTCGACATATAATATGTAGAAATATCGATCGAACCGGTTCTTGGTGCACGCAGCCTTACCGATACGCACTTGTCAACGTTGAGGAGAACTTCAGGGATGTGGTAGCAAGTATATCCCATGATGAACTTGCCATCTTTCCTGGCCTGTTCAACCAGCTCGTTGTCGGCGTTGTCCAGAAGGTTCTCGAAGTAGAGTAAATGCTTCAAGTCTTTCAATGTTAAAACCTCCCTCTCACATGAGCCTGTGGGACGGTCCTCCCCGGCTCGGTTACCTTTTTGATGAGTCGGGGTGGGTGGACCGTCCCTGTCTCGACTCATTAAATTATCTTAGATGATATCCATCTTCCTCAGAGCTTCGCGTGTGCCCTGCATTACAGGGGAATCCTCTGGCAGGTCGAATACACTTACGCCCATGATGTCGTTATCGGCGTGTGTCTTGTCTTCTGGTATGTAGGCAAGCACTTCTGCCGATTCGATCTTGATGAAAGGAATGGACTCTTCCTTGACTCTGTTGACGATGACTCCGCACTTATCGTACATGACGAGTTCATCAGCAACTTCTTTGATGGTGTCGACTACCTTGCAGCCCTTGCGGCTAGGGTCGGTGATCAGGAAGAGGTGGGTGACTTTCTCCATAACTCTTCTGTTGATCTGCTCGATACCCGCCTCGCCGTCGATGACTACATAATCAAAGTCGTTTGCCAGCAGGCTGATGACCTCTTTAAGATAGGCGTTCACCTTGCAGTAGCATCCGGCCGCTTCAGGCCTTCCGATGGCAAGGAAGCTGAACTTCTGCTCTTCGAGCATGGTATCGAAGATACGGAACCTTGCTTCGTTGAGCATCTCGATAGCTTCTTTTGGGCGACCCTCTTCAACGCTTCCGACGATCTTTTTACGGATACCGTCGAGCGTATCTGTAGGCTCTACTCCAAGCGCCGTCGTAAGTCCGATCGCAGGGTCTGCGTCGATAGCTAGTATCCTTGCATCCGGATATTCCTCTGTGAGGATCCTTACCATCGCGGAGGATATCGATGTCTTTCCAACGCCGCCCTTACCGGCTACTGTTAAAATTTTTGTGTCGTGTTCGTTGTTTTCCATAACTATTCCTAGAAGAACTCGCAAATCATATCTGTCAGACCGCTCGGATCCTCGATCGGCATGCCCGCTATGAGCAGCGCCTGGTTGAGAAGGATCTCGCACATCTTCTTTGCCCTGTCTGGATCGTCGATCCTCGCTCTGTCTATCGCGAGGAAGGCCTTGTGATCCACGTTGAATTCGAGAATGCGCTTCGCTTTCATTCCAAGCTCAGGACTGACCGCAGTGAAGTATTTTTCCATATCGAAGGTGATGCTGCCCTCTGTCGAAAGGCAGACAGGGTGGGTCTTGAGCTTGGCCGTAGCCTTTACTGTATCGACCTTGTCTCCCAGAGCCTCCTTGATAAATTCAAAGGTATCCTTGAATGTCTTATCGGCTTCCTCTTCCTTCTTCTTCGTGTCGCCGAGGTCGAAATCCCCGTCGATTACAGACATGAATTTCTTCTCTTTGTAACTTCCGAACATATCGGAGATGAAGCCGTCTGTGTTGTCTGTGAAGTATAGGATCTCGATGCCCTTGTCCTTGAGAAGCTCTGTCTG
Organism: uncultured Eubacteriales bacterium; assembly: GCA_902787725.1. Classification (GTDB taxonomy): domain Bacteria; phylum Bacillota; class Clostridia; order Peptostreptococcales; family Anaerovoracaceae; genus Lentihominibacter. Next base: position 6,533 of record CADAHK010000030.1, read on the forward strand.
TGGCATCTTGTCTACCGCTTCGAGGCTGTCGCCTGTCGCGTAGTAGATGTACTCCTGATCTTCTTTCATTCTCCCGACATACTCGGCGAGTGTGACGAGTTTTTCTTCTGTCGAAGAATAGAACAGAAGGAGATCCTGGAGCTGCTCTTTGTTCTTGCCGTAGTCTTCGAGAGCGCAAAGCTTTAACTGTCTGCCAAAGCTCTTGTAGAACTTCTCGTAGTCCTCGCGCTTCTTTTCGAGCATCTCTTCAAGCTTAGCTCTGATCTTCTTTTCGAGGTTCTGGCCGATCAGACGAAGCTGTCTGTCGTGCTGGAGCATTTCTCTCGAAATGTTGAGAGAAAGATCCGGCGAATCGACCACGCCCTTTACGAAGTTGAAGTATTCAGGCAGAAGGTCTTTGCACTTGTCCATGATGAGGACGCCCGAGCTATACAGCTGGAGCCCTCCGGAGAAGTCGTCTGAATAGTACTTGTCCGGAAGTTTCTCCGGGATGAACAGAAGGGCGTCATAGCTGACCACACCTTCGACCGAGACCGTTATAGTCTCGAGAGGCTTCATGTCGTCCTGGAATGTGGACTTGTAGAATTCGTCGTATTCCTCTTTGGTGACATCCGCACGTTTACGTTGCCACAGCGGCACCATCGAGTTGAACACTTCGTATTCGTATACCTCTTCATACTCCGGATTCTCAGGGTCGGAGCCTTCTTTTACCTTTGGATAAGGCATCAGCATCTTGATAGGGAAGCGGATGTAGTCGGAATACTTCTTGACCAGCTTGTAGATAGGGTATTCCCTCATGTACTTGCTGTATTCGTCCTCTTCCTCGCCGTCCTGCCTTATGTGCATAATGACGTCAGTTCCCTGAGTCTCACGCTCGGCTTCCTCGATAGTGTAGCCGCCCGTTCCCTCAGATACCCATCTGTAAGCCTGGTCTTCGCCATATTTCTTCGATACGACTTCCACCTTGTCGGCAACCATGAACGCGGAGTAGAAGCCTACGCCAAACTGTCCGATGATGTCGACCTGGTCTGCCATGCTCTGAGACGCGGTGCCTATTTTCTTGTCCTTCTCCGCCTTCTCAAGCTCTTCGCTGAATTTCCTAGAGCCCGAGAACGCGATCGTTCCGAGATTCTTTTCGAGTTCTTCGGAGTTCATGCCGATCCCGTTGTCGCTGACCGTGAGAGTCCTGTTCTCTTTATCGAGAGTCAGAATGATCTCAAAATCACTCCTCTTCATACCGACGGACTTGTCGGTGAGCGCCTGATAGCACATCTTGTCGATGGCGTCGGACGCGTTGGAAATGATCTCACGAAGGAAGATCTCCTTGTTCGTGTAGATCGAGTTGATCATTAAGTCCAGCAGACGCTGGGATTCGGCTTTAAACTTCTTCTTCATTTAGCAATAACTTCTTTCTATAAAATTTTTTAGTTCTTCTTTCCCATGTACTCGGTGTCGATCATTTCATACGGTACTGTATGAGGATCTCTTCTCTCCATGTTGTCGAAGTGGTTCTTCATGAACGGCTCAACAACGTAGTAGAGCAGCTTACCATCGAGGTCAAAGTAGAATACGCAGAACAGTCCGGCATAAGCGAGAGCCGCAACGCCGAGCGTTCTCTTAATGATTTTCTTTACCATTACCGGCCTCCTTTCTACCAGCTATCAGAATCGTCGAAGTCGAGCAGTGATGGATCGAGTGGCTCCTCGCCCATTACTGTGGACATGTAGTCGTTGATGATACGTCTGATCTCTGCTCTTGGAACTGTCCTCTTATCAGGCAGCGCGTGTGGCATCCAGATAGCGTGGATATTGCGGGCTCTGAACTCGTCTTCGAAGAGTCCTACAACGCCCTGCATTCCCTTGCACTGGAGCTGGTCGTACATCATTACCATATCGCAGTTGAACTTCTCCATGTTCTCCCAGAGCTCGAAGATGTGCTGAAGTCCGCCTACAGCCATTCTTCTCATTGGAGCCCATTCGTGATATTTCGCGATATCGAGCAGGCAGTTCTCGTAAGTGTCTGTTCTGATGTCCAGGTCGAACATCAGCGAGTCCATGTTGATGATGGTGTTGAGGCCCCAGCAGTTGTAAGCCCATGTGCACCATGCCGAGTAGTACAGAGGAGCGCATGACCATGCGATTACTCTGTGGCGTGTCATAGGGAATGTGTTGATGTCTTCGTTTACGCACTTCTCCATGATCTTTCTGACCTTGGCATCCATCTCATGCCAGAATGGTCTCTCGCCGTACTGCGAGTAGAAGATCCTGTACAGAGCCTGAGCTACGCCGTTGATTGGATAGCTGTGAGTGTTCGCAGCAACATCCCATTTTTCTCTCTCGAACTGGTTCTGCTGATTCTGCAGCTTGATGTGCTTAACGAGCTCATCCCAGTGGAACTCCATGCCAGTCTGCTCTTCTATGAATCTCCATGCCATCTCGATTTCCTTAGCGCAGTTCTCGAGTACGCTGTCGTCGTCGAACTGCATTACCTGAGGCATGGCGAAGAGCGGCTTGTTCATCATCCAGTCCTGAATGACGGATGTTCCTACCGAGCTGTCGCAGGCCTCGTTTGTTGTTACCATCGCAACGTACGAATCTGGAATATCGTCTTCGATATAGAGACCGGCCTCTGCCTGGCACATTGGACATGGGTCGCCAGGAAGTCCGTAAGCCTGAACTGCGTCGATGTAGTTAAGTACTGTGTGGTTGTTGCAGTGGCAAGTTACGAAGTAAGGGATCATCTGTGTTGGGAGGTAATATCCGCCCTGATCCATGTATGGGTAGATGACTCCGCCCCATACTGTCTCGTCGGTACCGATAGTCTTTGCTCTGAGCTCAGGGTCACCGCCGATAGTGATGTCTCTGTTGAACCAGCCTGTGATCTGATACAGGCAAGCGCTAACGATTCCTCTGAAGTGCCATGCGGAAGCTGCGAGTGTTTCGCCTCTCATTCCTTCAAGGCATCTGTCGAACCAGTGCATTACTGTGAGGTAAGTCTGGCCCATCCATCTGTATCTCCAGGTACCCTTCAGGAACTGGATAAGTCCCTTAGGGCCGCCGCCGTAAACCATGATGTCGCGTACGATCATTCCATAGTTGTACAGCCAAATGTTGTTGAAGTAGTACATAGTATCCTTGATACCACGCCACTCTCTGTGTTTGTACAGACCTGTCTTTGGGATATACAGGTCACCGAGTCTTCTCTCGCCGTGAGGTTTGCCGTAGACGAAGTCTTTAGCAGCCTTCTTGACGTCGAGGTCTTTCAGTTTGCTGAAATCAGGTTTCTTCATCTTACTTTCCCTCCTGGATCTTCTTGAGCTCTACGCTCTCAACGAACGCCTGGAATCTTGTTCTGAGCTGTCCGGACGCAGTGTTGATGTACTCCTTCTCGATGGAGCATACCGGGTATCCGAAGTCTCTTGGCAGAACGATCGTGTCGATCATTCTCTCGAAGCTCCAGTACTCGCAGAACTTGTTGGACTCTACGATAATACCGTCTGCCTGGTATTCCTTAGCGTAGTCGGCGATGACTTTCTTACGATGTCTCATCTCCTGCTGCTCCATGAATCTTGCGCACTGGCTTGTCAGCAGATAGTGCTTAGCAACAGCTGTCAGAGGATCGTCGCCTTCTTCGATGTTGATGTGCTGTCTTGCTTCGAGCGAGCCATAGCAGTGTCTGTCAGCAACTACGAGAGCGCCGCAGCTTTCGATCAGCTTGATGAAATCAGGATCGTCGTTCTCGGAACCCGCGAGCAATACCTTGATCTTGTAGCCAGGCTTGTCGTCAGGCTCTCTTGTCTTGAGTTCTTCGAGAGTCTCTTTCAGCTTGTCGATGATCAGGTACTTAGGGCATACCATCGAGACCAGATTGATTACGCTGAACTCGTATCCTGTGATAGGAGGATTGTCGAGTTTGCGGAAGTCTCCGATAGCTCTAACGACATCGTTCACTTCGTTGTTGATCTCGATCGCCTTGAGGATAGCCTCGTCAGATGTGTCGACTCCGAATTCCCTGTTAAGGAAGTCGAGTACGTGGATCTGGAGCTGTTTCCTGTAGTGGTCGATGCTGTTCGCGTTCTTCTTGAACGGAACGTCTGTAAACTCAGTCTTGAACGTAGCATTGTTGATAACGCCGTCCATGTAATCGAGATGCTCCTGGAATCTGCAAGTGACCGTGCAGGTCTCTGTTGCAAGCTGGGCGTCGATGAAGTTGAATCCGCCCTCAAGAGCTCTCTCGAGAAGCGATCTACCATAGTGGCATGTACGACCGGACATGTAGTAAGAAGCCATGTCTGGCGATGTGCACTTTGGAGCTCTCAGTCTTACTGAGAAGCAGCCTGGCAGATCGAGGAGAACCTCAGGCATGAAGTAGCAAGTGTAGCCAAGGCACAGATTGCCGTCTTCTTTACCCTTGCGCACGAGCTCGTTATTAGCTTCCTGCAGCAGGTCCTCAAAGTAGATCAGATGCTTTAAGTCACGCATTGTGTGTCACCTTACCTCTCTCTCTCTGAGATGAAACTACACCCGAGGATATAGTTTCCCTACAATAATATTATTGACTATATTTTAATGCCTTTGTTATTAAGGTGTCAATTGAATAAGAGCCTGGAAACTCGTTTTTGCCATTTAGTTTTTGTATTTTTTTGTCTTTTTGCCCTATATAGTGGTGCAAATGGGGGAGATGCCACTATATTTTCCATTTGGCGATAACGTCAATTTTTGACGATTTCCCTACCCAAAATAAGCCCGGATCGATGCATGTGTACACTTGTCGCGAGCGGATATTGGATGTATTCTTGGAAGTGAAGGATGCGATCCAGCCCGCTACCCGCTACGAGGCGGCAGGGGTGTCTCGCATAGTTCAGTAAAAGAAAAAAGGGGGCGCTTTCGGCGAACATAGTAGATGCTTCGGCGAAAAGCTACACTACGATCCCAAAGCAACCAGCATAAAACAATCAACATACTAAGAACCGTTATTCATTTAGGAGGAAACATCATGACTGAGCACGATCACGAACATGTCCATGCAGATGGCACCGTCCATTCACATACCCATACACATGCCGACGGCACCGAGCATACGCATACTCACACACACGCAGACGGCACAGAGCTTACGCATACTCACACACACGCTGACGGCACAGAGCTTACGCATACTCACACCCACGCTGACGGTACCACGCATACACATTCGCATGCGGCCGCTTCTTCTCCTGAAGAAGCCCTGGCGCTCCTCAAGTACATGCTCGATCACAACAGGCATCATGCCGAGGAGCTCCACGAGCTCGCTCATAACTTCGACGAGCTCACGGCCGGCATGCTGCACGACGCGGTAGAAGAGATGAACGAAGCCAACGACCTCATCGAACAGGCTCTGACACTCCTTAAAAACGAGTAGTCGGCGTTATTGGGCGAAAAGTTGAGTGCATTTCGCTGTTTTCGGCTAAAAGTACTCAACTTTATCTAGAAATGCGGCTTCATATAGGCAAAAAGTTGAGTATATTTCGCGGTTTTTGGCTAAAAATACTCAACTTTAGTGGGAAATATGGTTTCATGCAGGTAGAAAGTTGAGTATATTTCGTCGATTTTGGGCAAATTCACTCAACTTTGGCGAGGAAACTGGCACTAATCAACCGAAAAGTTGAGTGTTTTTCGTCATTTTTGGCAAAAAGTACTCAACTTTTTAGGTGGTTAACTTCTTTCAAGCGGAAAGTTATATGGAAAGTAGGTAGAATCGCACGATTCCATATAACTTTTTAGCTCAGAGGCAGCGATCCTTGGCGGAAAGTTATAGGGAAAGTGGGTAGAATCGCACGATTCCATATGTAAATGTCAATTTAATTTTGTACAAAAAGTGGAAAATAATTTTGTACAATTTTCAGCTTTTTTCAGGCTGGCTATCAAGGAATGCGCGCTTGTCCT
>CADAHK010000031.1 GCA_902787725.1 uncultured Eubacteriales bacterium
GCAGCGAATTTTTCCGCCTGTTTTCTGATCTTCTGAAGGTCAGGATCTATGCGGCTTTCATCGCTGATCATCGCTTCGATGTTCCACTTGTACTTAGGGTCGATTTTATCTCTTGTTTTAAGTCCTTTTGATGTCATTTTTCCCTCCCGGAAGGTTTTACTTTAATCCTGTCATATTGTATAATACTTGAGTTGATTATTCAATAACAGAGAGGATACACAGAGCATGGACAACAGGCCTATCGGTTTCTTCGACTCGGGACTCGGCGGACTTACCTGCATCCCGTATCTCATGAAGGAACTTCCTGAGGAAAAAATCATATATTTCGGCGACACAGCCAGAACGCCTTACGGTTCCAAGGCGACGAGGACCATAAGGAACTTCAGCATGGAAATAGCTGATTTTCTCGTTAAATCCGACGTAAAGATGATAGTCATCGCCTGCAATACGGTGAGCGCCACGTGCGTCGACGACCTGCAGGAGAAATTCCCGCAGATTCCTATCATCGGAATCATCGAGCCGACCGCCAGATATGTCGCGACATACAGAGGCGTCAAGGATAATGTCGGCGTCATAGGAACGAAGGTTACGATTGCATCCCACGCATACAAGGACAAGATTCAGAAGTACAACAGGGAGATACGCATCGAAGAGGCTCCTTGTCCTGCCTTTGTACCGCTCATCGAAGAGGGAATCATAGACAACGAGATCATGGACCTGACCATCAGATACTACATGGACTCGTTCGTGAGAAACAACAATCTGGACGCGGTGGTTCTGGGATGCACACACTATCCGCTGATCAAGAAGAACATAGAGCGGCTATATCCGCAGCTGGACATCATAAATCCTTCCGAAATCGTAGCGGGAAGGATCAGGGAGGTTCTGGACGACAGGGACGGCTTCGCCTCCGGTTCAGATTTCACCAACGTGTTCTACGCCAGCGACCTAAGCGAGAACTTCATCAACATGATAGATAACATATTCAAGGACGAGGAAAAGAAGGTCAAGTTCCTCAACTTCGACCTGGAGAGGGAAATCGGCTGATGAACTACTATGAACTGATTGAATACCTTGACATAGACAGCGGCGATGAGCTTCAGTACTTTGAGGAGATGGCGGATCTTATCGAGAGCGACGAGCACATCGATTACGACGCGCTCCTTAAGCTTTTCGAAGAGGCTGAAGGCGCGACTGCCGCGTCTCTTCTCGACGAGTACTTCAACGACATAACAGGAGGGCTGCCGGAAGAGTACAGCAGCATGTTCACTCTTCTCGACCAGATAAGGATGGAGCTTACCGGGCTTATAAGGAATTCCTCGCCTGACGATCCTGAATCCATACGCGGCTTCACCGACAGGTTCTACCGCTTCAGGAACTGGTACGTCTACGAGACGGAGGTAGCGGTTCTGGACAGGACTGACGGGGAAGGTGCCGAAAGGGAGTATGAGCAGAGCGTGCGCGACGCAATCGCCACCGCCAGGGCCGGAAAGCTCAGCGGCGGAGAGTTCGCTTTCGACTTCTCGACTGCTCTGGACTACGACATAGATTACTACGCGATGTCTTTCGCTGATCTCATGGATTCCGTAGAAGATCAGGAGGATCTCCAGTAACATGCAAAGGCAGCGCGATAAGACTTACATCACCGGCGTCATATCCATGCTCAGCTGCGATGTGCTGTGGGGCGTGCTGCCGATATACTGGCAGGCACTGCGGCCCATAGATTCCTGGGTGATCATATTCTACAGGATATTCCTCGTGGGATTCGTATCAGGCATCGCCACGCTGAAGATATACGGCATCGGCCGGGTAAAAGAACAGCTGAAGCCCCGCGGCAGAGGCATAATGGGCAGCGCCCTGAAGTTCCCGCTGGCAGGGCTTCTTATAACGGCCAACTGGAGCATTTACATCTGGGCGGTCAACGCGGATCACGTAATACAGACCTGCGTAGGCTATTACATTGAGCCTCTGATGGTCTGCGTGATCGGAATAATTGTATTCAAGGAGCATCTGACAGGATACAAGCTCACGGCTCTGCTTTTTGCATTGGCAGGTCTGGTCGTTCTGCTGGTCCACTTCAGACAGATTCCGGGCATAGCCCTTGGCCTTGCGCTGACATTCGCCGTATACGCGGCTCTCAAGAAGCATTTCGATCTTCCGGCCATCATGTCGGTGTTCCTGGAGACGCTGTTTCTAATGCCTCCGGCGCTGGCAGTCGTCATATGGCTGGAGTGCACGGGGCAGGGAGCGCTGGGAGTAGCGACGCCGGGCAAGTACCTGCTGCTTCTGTGCTGCGGACTGCTCACCGCGGCGCCTCTGTCGTTCTTCGCTGACGCGGCGACAAAAATACCGCTCATCATGGTGGGTCTTCTCGAATATCTTTCGCCTTCGATCTCGCTGGTGATAGGCATATTCTTCATGAAAGAGCCTTTTGACGCGGTGCAGTTTGCCGCCTTTGCGATAGTGTGGATAGGACTTGCGTTCTTCACTTACGGTGAAATCAAATACTCAAAAGAAAACCAACTGGGATGAAGATAAATCAATTCGACAACAACATAGAGCTGTTCAACACATTCGGCGATGATTTTGACAGGTTCAGCTTTCCCGCTGACATATACCGTGTGACGGCCGGACACGGAGGCGAGTCGCTTCTGATAACAGGCAGCGAGAAGAACGCTCTCTACGACTGCGGCATGGCCTACTGCGGTAAGTCCACTGCCGAAAACGTCGTGAGCGCTCTCAGGCAGCTGAAGGAAGAAGGAAAGATACAGCACGATACTCTCGACTGCATATTTCTCAGCCACTCCCATTACGACCACATAGGCGGGCTGCCTTACATTCTCGACAGATTTCCCGATGTTACTGTATACGGCAGCGCCAAGTGCATGAGCATCCTTGAGCGTGAAAACGCCAGAAAGCTCATGGAAGAGCTGGGAATGGAAGCCAGAGACCTTTATACGCCGGACAGTGACGAACCTATACGCACCGACAATCTCAGAGTAGACGCGGTTCTCGCAGACGGAGACACTGTTTCCCTTGGCGAAGAGACAATGACGGCCTATGAGACGAAGGGACATACCGACTGCTCTCTGAGCTATTACTTCAGGCCGGCGGGGATTCTGTTCACAAGCGAGAGCACGGGCATTCTGGAGGGAAAGGATTACGTGCATACGCCGTCCCTGAAGAGCTTTCCGGATTCGATAGTTTCAAGCTGCAAGTGCGAGGCCATGAAGCCAGAATACATATGCCTGCCGCACTTCGGCATGATTCCAAAAGAGTACAACGATAAATACTTCAAGGCATTCAGAGACGAGTGCAAAAGCAAGACCGACTTCGTAAGATCGATGAAAGACGCAAATCTTTCATACGATGACATGCTCGACAGATATATTGAGAAATACTGGACTGCGGCCAAGGAGGCCGAACAGCCCATCGAAGCTTTCAGAATCAATTCGGGACACATACTGAACGCACTTCTGAGAGCGATTGAAGAGGAAGGAGAAACAGAAAATGTTTGATGCCGAAAAAGTAAAGAACGACATAATCCAGTGGATACGCGACTGGTTTGAAGTGAACGGCAAAGGCTGCAACGCCGTAGTTGGAGTATCCGGAGGAAAGGACAGCTCCGTTGTGGCTGCTCTTTGCGCTGAAGCCCTCGGAAGCGAAAGGGTGGTAGGCGTAATGATGCCTAGAGGAGAGCAGTTCGATATCGATGTAGCCAGAGCTCTGATCAAGCACCTCGGCATCAGAGGCGTAGAGGTCAATGTAGGCGAAGCCTGCGACGCTGTTGAAAAACAGGTTGAGGCTGCCTTTGGAGAAGTATCCGTCCAGACGAAGACGAACATACCTCCGAGAGTCAGAATGACCATGCTCTACGCAACTTCGCAGTCTGTCAACGGACGCGTTGCCAACACGTGCAACCTTTCTGAAGATTACGTTGGATACAACACGATATTTGGTGACAACGCCGGGGATTTCAGCCCGCTGAGCATGCTGACCGTACAGGAAGTCAAGGCCGTTGGAAGGGCCCTCGGGCTGCCGTCGATGTTCGTTGACAAGGTTCCTATCGACGGACTTCAGAGCAAGACTGACGAGGACAATCTGGGATTCACTTACGCGGTGCTCGACAGGTACATAAGAGAAGGGGTCTGCGACGATCCTGTGGCCAAGGAGCGCATAGACAGCAAACATAAGATGAACCTGTTCAAGATGCGCACCATGCCTAAATTCGAATATGAACTGGAACAGTGGAGGTCATTATGGCAATAAGCAAGGAGATGATAGACCGCATAAATGAACTGGCGGCCAAGAAGAAAGCGGAAGGGCTTTCGGAGGAAGAACAGGCTGAGCAGAAGGTACTCTACAAGGAGTATCTGGCCGCGATAAGAGGCAGCATGAAGGCGCAGCTGGACAACGTCAGGTTCGTCGAAGACCTTTCTGAAGAAGAACTTAAAGAAGAACTTGCAAATAGGACTAAAAAGGTATAATATAATCGCGGGCACGGGAAATGCCCGATAATTTCAGTAAAACGGAGAAGTAGCAATCATGAGAAATGTCTATCTGGACTATTCAGCAACAACGCCTGTAAAGGACGAAGTGCTTCAGGAGATGATACCGTATTTCACTCAGAACTTCGGTAATCCTTCAAGCCTTTACACGCCGGGACTGACTGCCAAGGAAGGCCTCGCGGAAGCGAGGAGACGGGTTGCCAGTCTCATAGGCGCCGAACCGGGCGAAATATATTTCACTTCATGCGGCACCGAGGCGGACAACTGGGTTCTCGAAGCCATAGCGGATAAGATGAAGGACAAGGGACGTCACATCATAACGTCAAAAATCGAACACCACGCCATTCTGCACACATGCAAGTATCTTGAGAAATTCGGTTTCGACGTAACGTATCTCGATGTCGACGAAGAGGGATTTGTGCAGCCCGAAGCCTTGAAGGACGCCATGCGCGACGACACTGTTCTCGTAAGCATAATGGCTGTCAACAATGAAATCGGCACTGTACAGCCTATAAAAGAGCTTGCAGCCATTGCAAAGGCAGGAGGAGCCTATTTCCACACTGACACCGTACAGGCTGTCGGAAACATTCCAATCGATGTCAGGGAGCTCGGCGTAGACTTTCTGTCAATGTCAGCACATAAGATATACGGCCCTAAGGGAGTAGGCGCTCTCTACAAGAGAAAGGGCATTCAGATGCCTAACTTCATGCACGGAGGCGCCCAGGAAAACAAGAAGAGAGCCGGTACTGAGAACACCGCCGGAATCGTAGGATTCGGAAAGGCAGCGGAAATCGCGGGACGCGATCTTGAAGAGCACCGCGCCCACTCGAGCGAGCTTCGTGAATACCTCTGGGAACAGATCAAAGACAGGATTCCTGAGATCAAGCTCAACGGACCTGCAGACTTCTCAAGAAGACATCCGGGGAACCTGAACGTTTCCTTCTCTTACGTGGAGGGCGAATCTGTTCTGCTTCTTCTCGACATGAAGGGAATAAGCGTCAGCACAGGTTCAGCGTGCTCATCAAAATCCCTTGCTACATCCCACGTTCTGGACGCAATAGGGGTTCCGCCTGCTAAATCAAACGGAGCTATCAGATTTACAGTCGGAGATTTTACAACAAAAGAAGATATCGACTACACTGTTGAATGTCTCACTGAGGTAATCACAAAACTAAGAGAACTGTCGCCGGTAAACGACGCGAAAGGATGGTAAATAAATGGCTTTATATAACGATACTGTAATGGATCATTTTCTCAATCCGCATAATGTCGGTGAGATCGAGAACCCGGACGGCAAGGGTATTTACGGAAGCCCAGTCTGCGGAGACATGATGATGGTTACGCTTTCAGTAGATGAAAACGAAGTGATAACGGACGCGAAGTTCAAAACGTACGGATGCGGAAGCGCCATCGCTTCTTCAAGCATGGCTACCGACATGATCAAGGGAATGAAAGTGGAGGAAGCCCTTGAAGTAAGCAACGAAAAGATCGTTGAAGAGCTCGGCGGACTTCCGGCAATCAAGATCCACTGCTCCGTACTCGCGGAGCACGCGATTAAAAACGCGATTTACGATTACGCCCAGACTCACGGCAAAACCTATGCGGGCCTGGAGGGATATGTTCCGAACACCGATCCTGATGAGGACGATGAAGAAGAAGGATTCGAAGAAGAACAGTTCAGCGATGAAAAGAAATAAACTGGGAAACACGGATATTTATGTAACGCCCATAGGACTTGGCGTTTTGACGATTGGTAACACACAGCTCGATCTCCCCCTTGAAGAAGGTGCGGAGGTCGTTCGCTATGCGTACGAAAAAGGCATAAATCTCTTCGATACGGCCCAGTACTATGAGACGTATCCGTATATTCGGGAAGCGTTTAAGGATGTCGACATGTCTTATGACAATCCGGACCGTCCGATCATAGCGAGCAAATCCCTGGATCACACATACGAGGAGATGGAAGCCGCTATTCATGAGTGCCTTGACGCCCTTGGAATCGACCGCATCGACATATTCAAGATGCACGAAGTCCGTCAGGAGCCTGACTGGTCAGACAGGGCAGGGGCCTGGCAGTGCCTGATAGACTATAAGAAGAAGGGAATAGTAGGCGCTATCGGCGTTTCGACACACCACGTGGACATAACCGAGATGATGGCTGACATACCTGAATGCGACATTGTGTTCCCGCTGATAAACTATGCGGGACTGGGCATCCGAAAGGGCGCGGGCCCGGGCACAGCCGAAGAGATGGAGGCTGCAATCAGGAAGTGTCTCGACGCGGGAAAAGGCGTGTTTGCGATGAAAGCCTTCGGAGGCGGAAACCTGACGGGCACGTACATGAAGTCGCTCAATTACGTACGCGATCTCGGATGCCATTCCATTATGATCGGAATGGGTAATAAGGGAGAAATCGACGACATCGTCAGATACGCCGAAGGGGAGCTCCCTGAGGATTATCAGCCGGAGACCAGGAACAAGAAGATCCACATCGATCAGGGCGACTGCGAGTCATGCTACGCGTGCATCGAGCGCTGTCCGAACAAGGCTATCTACGTCAATGACGAGGGCCGTGCTGATGTGAACTACGATGTATGTCTGACCTGCGGTTACTGCGCGCCGGTCTGTCCGGTAAGAGCCATAATAATGTGGTGATTTACCGTTGTACGGACAATGAGAATATGCTAATATCAACAGAGGAAATGTATTAATTTTCTCTGTTTTTTTATGCACACTAGACAGATTTGAAAGGAAGTATAAAAATGAGTAAGACAGGTTTTTCAGCAGCGGACATTCTTCTGCCGGCAAAAGGCAATTACGAGACTTGGGCTGTAGTGGCGTGCGACCAGTTCACATCACAGCCGGAGTATTGGGAAAGAGTTGAAAAGACAGTCGGAGACGAGCCTTCGACATTCCGTATCATACTGCCGGAAGCGCAGCTTTCAGACGGTCACACCGAGGAACACATAGACAAGATTAACGCTACCATGAAGGATTATCTGGATAACGGCGTTTTCAATCTTTACCCTGACGCAATGATCTATCTCGAAAGAGTCCAGAGCGACGGCAAGATCAGAAGAGGTCTCATCGGCAAGATCGACCTTGAAGAATATGATTACTCCAAAGGCAGCACGTCCCTCGTAAGAGCAACTGAGGGTACTGTTCTTGAGAGAATACCGCCGAGACAGGCAGTTAGACGCAATGCGCCTATAGAACTTCCACATGTAATGCTTCTTATAGACGATGTGGACAACACGGTAATAGGACCGCTCGCGGCCTGTGAAGACGTCATATATGACTTCGATCTCATGGAAGGCGGCGGCCACGCAAAGGCGTGGCTCGTTCCTGAAGAGCTTAAGGCGGGAGCCTGCAAGGCACTGGAGGCTCTGGCTGACGCACAGCCGCTTCTTTTCGCTGTCGGCGACGGCAACCACTCACTCGCTTCAGCCAAGGCTCTCTACGAAGAGGAAAAGGCCAAGTTCGGACCTGGAAGCGAGAACACTCTGCCTTCTAGATACGCGCTCGTAGAGATAGTCAATCTATATGACGACGCTCTTGAATTTGAACCTATCCACAGAGTACTCTTTGATGTCGATCCTGAGGCTCTTCTCAAGGCCTTCAAGGAGGAGTATCCTTCAACAATCGACGGAAAGGGTGAAGGGCACGTAATTCGTTACGCCTACGAAGGCGCTGACGGCTACATTACTGTTACGGAACCTAAGGCTCAGCTGGAAGTAGGAACACTGCAGTCATTCCTTGACAAGTACATCAAGGAACACGGCATCGGAATCGACTATGTTCACGGTGATGAGATAACCATTGAACTGGGTCAGAAGCCGGGCTGCATGGCATTTCTGCTGCCGGCCATGGATAAGGGAGACCTGTTCAGATCCGTCATAAATGACGGAGCCCTTCCAAGAAAAACATTCTCAATGGGACACGCGGAAGACAAGAGATATTACATAGAGGCAAGAAAGATCAAATAAATACAAATTATAGTGTATTCTTTTTGAAAATGGTCTTTTCATGTCTACTACTTGTGGTATAATCACAGTTGTATTAATTTAGACAGTTAAAGTGATAAATATAAAAAAGGAGACATTATGGAACTCAAAACGCCACTCTATGAGAAGCATCTGGAATACGGAGGAAAGATGGTACCGTTCGCAGGCTACATACTGCCGGTACAGTACAAGTCATCCGGCGTAAACAAAGAGCACATGGCTGTAAGAACAGCGGCCGGAATGTTCGATGTATCGCACATGGGTGAAATCATCTGCGAAGGTCCTGACGCGCTGGATAATCTCAACATGATTCTGACCAATGATTTTACCGACATGGTGGATGAACAGGCAAGATATTCACCGATGTGCAACGAAAACGGCGGTACGGTAGACGACCTCATCGTCTACAGAATGAGTCCTGACAAGTACTTCATCGTTGTCAACGCCGCAAACAAGGACAAGGACTACAAGTGGATGTGCGATCACCAGTTCGGAGATGTAACATTTACCGACGTATCCGACCAGTACGCGCAGATCGCGGTACAGGGTCCAAAGGCTAAGGATATAATATCCGGCATCTGCAGCGAGGGAAGCATTCCTGACAAGTACTATCACGTCAGATTTGGCGCCGAGGTAGCCGGAATTCCATGTTTCTGCTCAACGACCGGATATACAGGAGAGGACGGCGTTGAAATATACCTTCCTGCCGCAAAGGCAGAGGAGATGTGGGACGCCATATACGAAGCCGGAAAAGACCAGGGACTTATCCCTTGCGGACTGGGAGCCAGAGATACTCTCAGAATGGAAGCGGGAATGCCTCTCTACGGTCACGAGATGAACGACGATATCTCGCCTAGGGAAGCAGGTCTCATGTTTGCGATAAAGCTCAAGAAGCCTGTTGACTTCATAGGCAAGAAGCCTATGGTGGAAGCGGGCAAACCGGCAGTAGTACGCGTCGGTCTGAAGATTACCGGCAGAGGAATTGCGCGTGAACATCAGGATGTTTATGTAAACGGAGAGAAGGTCGGTTACACCACCTCAGGCACCAAGTGTCCTTACTTCGACTATCCTATCGCAATGGCCAGAATACCAAGGGAATACAAGGAAATCGGCACCCCTGTACAGGTTGATGTCAGAGGTCGCATGGTAGACGCGGAAGTCTGCGAGCTTCCTTTCTACAAGAGATAAACTGAGTTAATTATTAATTGTTATCATACAAAGGAGATCAAAAATGGAACTTAAGAATGATGCACTTTACATGAAGTCACACGAATGGGTAGTAATCGACGGAGATACTGCCACAGTAGGTATTTCTGATTTTGCCCAGTCTGAACTGGGTGACCTGGTGTTTGTCAATCTGCCTGAGCCGGGCGATGAAGTTACAGCAGGCGAGCCTTTTGCCGATGTTGAGTCAGTAAAAGCCGTTTCAGACATCTACTCACCTGTTTCAGGTACCATAGCTGAAATCAACGAGGAACTGCTCGATGCGCCTGAACTCATCAATGAGAACGCAAACGACGCGTGGTTCATCAAGGTTGAGAACGTTACTGAACAGGCAGAGGAACTTCTTTCTCCTGAAGACTACGAAGCCTTCTGCGAGGAAGAAGCTGAATAAGAAAGGCGGAAACAATGGGCACTTTTGTTCCTAATACAAAGGCTCAGCAGCAGGAGATGCTCAGGGAAATCGGCTTCGAGAAGCTCGACGACCTGTTTGCTCACATTCCTGACGCTGTGAAATTCAAAGAAGAGCTTGATCTGCCATCCGGAATGTCCGAAATGGAAGCGGGAAAGCAGATCAGGAAAATCGCCGCGAAGAACAGGATATACGATACGGTGTTCCGCGGCGCTGGAGCCTACAGGCACTACATTCCGGCCATTGTAGGCAGTGTACTCAGCAATGAAACGCTGCAAACAGCTTATACGCCGTATCAGGCTGAGATCAGCCAGGGCGTTCTCCAGTCCATATTCGAATATCAGACCATGATATGTGATCTGACCGGAATGGACGTATCCAACGCGTCGGTATATGACGGTGGTACAGCCGCCGGCGAGGCTGTCGCAATGTGCAGAGGGCGCAAAAGCAACAAAGCGCTCGTTTCAGCGTGCATTCAGCCTTCAGTCATGAAGGTTATCGAGACGTACTGCTTCGGAAACGAGATGGAACTGGCGGTCATTCCTGAAAAGGACGGCAAGACCGATGTCGAGGCTCTTAAAGAGATGATGACTGATGACACTTCATGCGTTCTCATTCAGCATCCTAACTACTACGGAAGCCTTGAGGACGCTGAGGATATAGGCAAGATAGCACACTCGGTAAAGAACTGCAGATTCATAATGTCAGTGAATCCTATCACTCTGGGAACCATGAAGACTCCTAGAGAGTACGGGGCTGATTTTGCCGTAGGCGAAGGACAGCCTCTCGGACTTCCGCTGGCGTTCGGCGGTCCTTATCTGGGGTTCATG
>CADAHK010000032.1 GCA_902787725.1 uncultured Eubacteriales bacterium
GGTATGTAGCTGCCTCCCGCTCCCGTGCAAAGGCCGACTGTCCTGATTTTCTCCTTCCCTCCGTCGACGCACCTGACGTAGTTCGCCGGAAGATCCAGAGCCTTCTCGACAAGACTTACTGCCTCATCAAAAGAAACAGGCTCCTCAAAACGTCCTCTGTATTCACAATCAGCTGAGCCCTCATCAACGTAGGTCAGGCCGAGCAGAAATGCCAGATAGGTATTGTTTCCTTTTGGCGCGAAATCAAAGGACAGATGCGCCGAATACACACTGATGCCTCTCCTTATGCACTCGTGAATGTATCTGCCTGGAAAATCGCCGTAGTCGATGCACTCCTCCGGCGTGAAAATCAGCGGGTGATGGGTCAGAATCACGTCTGCGCCTTTTTCTTCCGCTTCTCTGATCACATCCATGTTGATTTCCAGACAAACGAGCACCTTCCTCACATCATCTGCTCCGCTTACGATCTGCGGACCGGAATTGTCGATTTCCCTGTAATCCTCTGTCGGAGCGATTTCCTCCATGAGTTCAATGAATTCTCTATATTTCATAAGCGTGTCTCCTGAAATAATCTATGCGTTTTCTGACTGTGTTAATATCCGCCTCTTCTACGTTGCAGCTGCGAAGGATTCCCTCAAGTATCTTCTCCTCGATGCCCAGCTTGACCTGAGCGTATTCAGACGCCAGCTCAGGCTGGATCCCGAACATGTCCTCCGGCAGTTCCCAGCATGCCTCTCCCGCGTCAGGCAGAGGCTCAGAAGGCCCCAAAACGGCGATTTCCGCGCTTTTCGGCGGTTTGGCCGTAATTATCTCGCAAATGAACTTTCCTTCCCTCACGAGCTGGTTTTTCACAATATCAAAGTTGCGGGAAGCAAGCCAGTATCTGAGCAGTCCCGAGTTGTTCCTCGGCTGGAGAACGAATTTCCTGAATGAACAGGTTTTCTCCAGATCAAAGGACATGATGTCACGGATCAGCAGTCCGCCCATGCCCGCGATGACTATGTCATCAACTTCACCGGCGGAGAGCACCTGAAGTCCGTCGCCGGCTCTGAAATCAAGTTCATGGCCGAACTGATACGCGCCGGCCGCCGCCTTTGCCTTTGCGAGAGAAGGCTCACTCACATCGCACATGATCACCGACGGCGAAATACCGTTCTCCCACAGATGCAAAGGCAAAAAACCATGGTCGGTACCTATATCGGCCATGGTTTCGCCCTGCTGTATTTCGTCTGCAATCATCTGCAGTCTGTCAGTAAGTCCGTTCATGCTACTCCAGATAATCCTTGAGCTTCTTGCTTCTGGTCGGATGTCTCAGCTTACGAAGCGCCTTGGCTTCGATCTGTCTGATTCTCTCACGTGTTACATCGAATTCCTTGCCGACTTCCTCCAGCGTCCTGGCGCGTCCGTCTTCAAGTCCGAATCTCAGCTTCAGAACCTTCTGCTCCCTCTCGGTCAGAGTGTTCAGAACTTCAACCAGCTGCTCCTTGAGCATGCTGAAGGCTGCCGCCTCGGCAGGCGCCGGAGCGTCTTCGTCAGGGATGAAGTCTCCAAGATGGCTGTCTTCTTCCTCGCCGATAGGAGTTTCCAGAGATACAGGCTCCTGAGCGATCTTGAGGATTTCCCTTACTTTCTCGACTGTGATTCCCATTTCTTCAGCTATTTCATCCGGGGTCGGCTCGCGGCCGTTCTCCTGCAGAAGCTGACGGGATACCCTTATCAGTTTGTTGATGGTCTCAACCATGTGTACAGGTATTCTGATGGTTCTGGCCTGATCGGCTATGGATCTTGTTATAGCCTGTCTGATCCACCATGTGGCGTAAGTACTGAACTTGTAGCCCTTGGTGTAGTCGAACTTGTCAACGGCTTTGATAAGACCCAGGTTTCCTTCCTGGATCAGGTCGAGGAACAGCATTCCTCTTCCTACATACTTCTTGGCTATGGAAACAACAAGACGCAGGTTTGCTTCGCAGAGCTTCTGCTTCGCCCACTCGTCTCCCTGCTCCATCCTCTTGGCCAGCTCAACTTCTTCCTCAGCTGAGAGGAGAGGAACCTTGCCTATTTCCTTGAGATACATTCTTACAGGGTCGTCAACAGCAACAGTTTTTGAAATAGTTGCTTCAAGATCTATTTCCTTAGCCTTTGGATCCTTCTCAAGCTGAGCCTTGATTTCAGGATCTTCCTCTTCGTCGTCTATCTGTTTCAGTTCTTCAGGGTCAGGTTCTTCTCTCTCCTGGATGGCTCCTATGCCGCTCCTGCTCAGGAACTCATAGATATCCTCGATCTGCTCCGGCGTAAAACCGATGCTGTCGATGACATCACCGATTTCAGCGTAAGTCAGGTCCTTTACACCCAGATCAGACGCCTTGTTCTTCAGATCGTTCATCGATTCGAGTTTCTGTCTTTCGGAAACGCCTTCTACATCGTCGCCGTCCTTGATTGCCAGAATTTTCTCCCTGAAACGTTCAAGTTCATTTTTCTTGTTCTTCTTGGTCTCTTTTGCCATTTTTCCACCCTATCCTTTGATTTTTTTCTGTATCTCAATCTGTCTCTGCATCAGTTTTTCCATCTCTTCGCGACTCAGATCCGGATTTCTCAGTCTGGACCTGATCCCTGCCTCTTCGTTCTTCAGCTTGTTGAGTCTTATGAACCTGATGCAGTCCCCGTATATTTCATTTTCTCTGTCGCCAGGTATTATCTTCGCCGTCACAGCGCTGAGAAGCTGTGCTCCATCAACATCCAGCTGCTCGGTCAGGCGCTCCATGTTCAGAGGTCTTTCACCCTTGTCCTCCGCCTGTATCGCCTGGTACAGACTCGAGCTCACCCTGTCGTTGAACACATCATCTTTAATGTCGTCCGGAAGCTTCACATAATCGCTGTCGATAAGCATAAGTTTCAGCAGCTGCTGTTCGGCCTCGCTTATGTCCTCCCGGTAATTCTGCTCTCTGGCGATCACATTTCCAAAGGCAGTCCGTCCGTTTTCATCCTTGCCGTTTTCGAACTCCTGCCTTATGGCCTGCTCGGATATTCCTGTCTTTTCGGAGAGCATGCCCAGATACATGTCAGCCTCCACAGGCTTCATTCCCTTCAGTATCCTGAGCGCGTCCCTTATGTACTTCAGCTTCTGCTGATTGTCGCTGAGATCGTACGGCTCCTCTGCTCTTTTGAGTTTGTAGTCCCCGTAAGGCAGAGCCTCGTCCGCAAGGGCCAGATAAGCGTCCCTGCCCTTTGCCTTTATGAACTCGTCCGGATCCTTTCCGTCGGTGACGACCAGAACCCTGGCTCTCAGATCTTCATCGTACAGTATGTCCAGTCCTCTCAAGGCGGCCTTTTGACCCGCGGCGTCAGCGTCGTACGACAGAATCACATCGGATGTGTACCGTTTTATCAGCCGCGCCTGATTTTCTGTAAGCGCCGTTCCCAGTGACGCGGAGACGTTCCTTATTCCCGCCTGATAAAGGGATATGACGTCCATGTAACCTTCGACGAGGATTATCCTGTTCTCCTTCTTCACGTAATCCTTTGTGACGTTCAGGCCGTAGAGGTTGTTCTTCTTCTGGAAAACAACTGATTCCCTGGAGTTCAGGTACTTGGGTTCGCCCTCGGCTATTATCCTTCCCCCGAAGCCTATGACCTTGCCGCCTGTATTGATTATCGGGAATATCACCCTGCCTCTGAACTTGTCGTAGTATCTGCCGTCCTTCTCGGATGACAATCCGACTTCCACCAGTTTCTCCGGTTCGTAACCCTGTCCGATGAGATGATCCGTAAGGCTCGTCCACTCATCGTCGGCGTAACCGATACCGAATGTGTTGAGCGTCTCATCAGAGATGCCTCTCCGCCTCATGTACGTGTAGCCCGGATTATTGTGTTCCCGCAGGGCTCTGTAGAAGAATCTGGCTGCCAGCCTGTTTATCTCGTAGTATTCCTTGCTCTTGCCGCTGCCCTGGCCCCCGCCGCGCTTAAGCTCGATGCCGTACTCACGGGCAAGCATCTCCATGGCTTCCATGAAATCGAGATTGTAATACTTCTCGACGAAGCTGATGACATCGCCGCCCTCTCCGCAGCCGAAGCACTTGTAGGTCTGCCTTCCTTCATCAACAGAAAAAGAAGGTGTCTTTTCATTGTGGAAAGGACAAAGTCCCTTGTAGGAACTGCCGGCTTTCTTCAGGGTAACCACCCTGCCGATGACATCCACAATGTTGCACCTGCTTTTTATCTCTTCTACGTTATTAAAATTATACGTGCTGCGATTGTTTGCCACTTCTACCCCTATGTTATTATCTTCTTAATAATAACTACGTTGCAGATGGGTCAAATCCTTTTTTTATTTTACAATATCTTCGTATGTATTTTCCGCGTATCTGTCTGTCATTCCGGCGATTTCGTCCTTAACAAGTTCCTCAAGATCCGAATCCGCCGCCAGATCCGGATAAGCACGCATTATCAGCTCCGGATTGCCTTTGTAATAATCGAAGAGAGTGCCTATTACAGTCTCGACCCGTACCACTTCCTCGACGGTCTTTACTCTCTCATTGTGATACACATTCTCGAACATGTAGCTTCTCAGCTCATTCATCGCGCCCAGTTTCTCATCGCTCAGGCGGATGATCGCGGAATCCTCACTGTTTGAAATCATGTCCCTTACCAGCGTATCGATTCTCTTCTTGTGGCTGTTGCCTAGAACCTTTACACACTCGGCTGGAAGATCCGCCTCGGTAATGACGCCGCTCCTTATCGCGTCATCTATGTCATGGTTGATGTACGCAATCCTGTCGCTGGTCTTGACGATCTGCCCCTCGGGCGTGAACGGCATCACGGAACCGGTGTGGTTCAGTATTCCATCCCTTACCTCCGCCGTCAGGTTCATGCCTCTCTCGGGGCCGTGAAACTCCAGCACATCCACTACGCGGAGGCTCTGGACGTTGTGTCTGAAGCCTTTGCTGTAGAGTCTGTTGAGCACCTGCTCGCCGCTGTGTCCGAAGGGGGTGTGACCAAGATCGTGGCCCATCGCGATAGCCTCAGTGAGATCCTCGTTCAAAGACAGGCCCCTCGCTATGGTTCTGGCTATCTGGGAAACCTCAATGGTGTGGGTCAGTCGCGTTCTGTAGTGATCCCCCTCGGGAGCAAGGAATACCTGTGTCTTGTGCATGAGTCTGCGAAACGCCTTGGAGTGTATGATCCTGTCCCTGTCTCTCTGGAAATCCGTCCTGATTTCACACTTGTACTCAGGCCTGACCCTGCCCCTTGATTCCGCGGCCTTTGTCGCGTATGGCGAAAGGTACATGTATTCGCGTTTTTCTACGTCTTCTCTTTTTATCATGTCTATATCCCGGTTGATCCGAATCCGCCCTCACCGCGCGATGTGTCCGACAGCTCTGAGGCAGGCTCGATTTCAGCCTGCACGACAGGTGAAATAACCATCTGGGCAATCCTGTCTCCGTTCTTTACTTCAAAGGCAGTCTCACCCATGTTTATAAGCGCCACTTTGATCTCGCCGCGGTAGTCGCTGTCTATGGTTCCGACACCGTTTACAAGGCCTATGCCGTGCTTTACCGCAAGGCCGCTTCTGGCTCTGATCTGAACCTCGTATCCCGGCTCAAATTCCATGAAAAGACCTGTCGGAATAAGCGCTCTCTTTCCCGGCTCAATAATTACAGGTTCGTCCAGGTACGCGCTTATGTCCATGCCCGCCGAACCCTCTGTTTCGTATGAAGGATAATTGCCTGAAACGCTATTGATTCTTACTTTCATCAATGAGCTCCTTTAAGTCAAGCTGGCTGCCGGTAACCGCGGCGCCGCAGTATGTATCAAGGTCGCCGATCATTCCGGCCGCCTTGAGAATATCGTCTGTTGTCACTGCGCTGAACTTCTCCAGAGATTCATCAACGGAGAAGAGCCTATTCATGAGCAACTTGTTCCTGCCGAGGGAGAACATCAGTGCCGCGGGATTCTCCAGCGAGAATATATACGACGTCTTCGCCTGTTCCTTGGCGATAGAGAGCTCTTCTTCGGTAACTCCGTGCTCCGCCAGTCTCTCCAGTTCGTATCTGATTTCGTTTATGGTCTTCGCGACGTTCTCATGAGCGACTCCGGCGTAGATGTTGAAGAAGCCCGTGAAGCTGCTGAATGAATTCATTGAACAGACATTGTACGCAAGTCCCTTCTGCTCTCTTATGTTCTGGAACAGTCTTGAACTCATTGAACCGCCAAGTATGCTGTTCATGAGAACAAATGCGTGATAGAGATCATCAGTATAGCAGACCCCCGGAGCAGCCAGGCAGATGTGTGTCTGCTCAATATCCTTGACCTTGACGTCAAAGGACTTTTCATAAGGTTTCACTGTTCTCTCAAATTCAGGCAGTTTCTCGTCGAGAGCGCTCAGCTTATCTTCGAAGAGCTCTATTATCTTTTTCTCATCGAAGTTGCCGGCGACCGCTATGACAAGGCCGTCTCTCACGTAACGCTTTCTGTAGTATTCGACCATTCTGTCGTGATCGATTCCCGCCAGGCTTTCCGGCGTGCCCAGTATCGATCTCTCGAGCGGGTTGCCTTTGTTCACCAGTTCAGATATCGTATCGTATATCTCATCGTCAGGAGTATCCTTGACCATCTTTATCTCCTCGATGATCACCTGGCGTTCCTTGTCGATCTCAGTCTGATCGAATCTGGATTTCAGCACCATGTCCAGCAGAATCTCTGCCCCCCTATAGATGTTGGACGTGAGCGTTTTCACGTAGTAACAGGTGGATTCCTTGCCGGTCATGGCGTTGAAAGTCGCGCCGATCTTATCCATGTCCTCGGCTATCTGTCTGGCGGTACGGCTGTCCGTTCCCTTGAACATCATGTGCTCAATAAAATGAGAAACACCATGGGTGCTGTCATCTTCATATACTGAACCTGACGCCGCCCAAATTCCCAGAGCGGCTGATCTTACCATGGTGTTTTTTTCTGTTATTATGCTGACTCCGCAGTCAAGTCTTATCTCTTCTGCCATTATTCCTTTCCTTTTTCCTTAACCAGTTCCATGAGAAGCCCCATCTTGGACATAACATGATCATAAGCTCCCGTGCTGTGCGGCACCATGCAGTTGCTGCAGTCCTTGATGCCGTTTTCAGTATACTCGAAATTGCCTCCGCACTCTCTTCCCAGCGCATAAAGCGGACAGTAGCAGAAGAGACAGTTAAAAGTCTCTTCATTGCCCGTCTTGTGGCACGGAAAGAACTCGCAGTCCTTATGTGAAAAGAATTTATAGTTTTCTGTTTTTATCTCATTCATTCTGCTGGTCCTTATCTTCTGTCTTATCTGTTTCTGCTTCTGTTATATCTGTTTCCGCTTTTTCTTCCGTTTCCGTCTGCTGCTCACCCTCTGTCAGGGCGTGAAGCTCCTCGTACTGCTGACGGGCTTCCTCGGCTGTAACAGGTACAGGCATTGTCTCCTTGATCAGATGTCCCGCAAGAATCTCGTAGAAACCTGAAAAAGTTGAATACATGTAGGCGAGAAGAGGCGCTACAAACAGGGACCCTATAATTGTAAAGAGCGCGATTACGAATGAGTTGTCAGATACTGTTGAACCTATGGACTCAACGATTCCCGCAGGAATGGCTGACAGAAGACCCCATCCGATAAACGACAGGCTGAGAAGGAAGTATTTGCCCTTATTGCCCTTCATCATAGCCTTTGATTCATCCATGCACTGTCTGATTCCCTTGTCCGGATCGTCCGCAAGGACGAAGAACGCCTGACTGTATCTGAACGCCGCTATGATTCCCGGCACGATGAAAAGCAGAGTCCACAGGAAGATGAACAGGGACATGTAGAGGTAAAGGCCAAGCGCCTTTCCGAATCTTTCGAATCCCAGGAACATGTCAACCGGCTGAACATCGTGCTTTCTGAAGGTAGCCAGGAAGAACAGCGTGAGTCCCAGCTGCATGGCTCCCGTTATGAGCAGTATATACACTGAACTCAGAATGCTCGTCTGAGGCATGTTGTTGTAGAAGTTCGCGTAAAAGTCGGCGTCCATTCCGTAGGTGTAGCCGTTGCTGGTCATCATGCTTCCGATGTTTCTGCCAAAGAGCGCGTCAAAGACGGCAACCGGCAGCTGCAATACTAAAATATATATGCAAACAGCGATTATGGATGTCTTCCACTTACCCGCAAGCGCGTTCCTGCCAAGGGTTCTGAGCGTTTTGCAAGGTTCTGTAATTATAATATTCTGATCAACTAAAATATCCTGCATAAAAAATCTCCCTCTTGTCTCCTTTTAATAAGTCCATAGTATGTTACCACAAAAGGCATGCATATTCAAACAAAATAAGAATAAAAAAAGATGGGAAAACAGTGTGTTTTCCCATCTCAAAAGGTTTTGATTTTATTATGTAAGTTTTTAGTAAAGATTCTGGAATATCTCCGCGATTTCAGCTTCTGACAGCTCAACATAGTTGTTGCCGAGCAGTCTCTGCTGGTTGTCGATTGTTGACTTCGCGAATGGAGCGACCTGATCCTCTGTCATGCCGTACTCTCTGAGAGGTTTCTTCTCGAGAATCTTGCCGAGGAACGCATCCAGTTCATCGTATACAACTGCTTCGTCACAGCCAAGAACATCGCAGAAGATCTTGTTGGCTTCCTGAATCTTGCCTACCGGCTGCTTTCTCATGTACATCTTGAATACTTCAGTGAAGCAGATGAAGTTAGCCTCGCCGTGAGGAATGTGGAACGCGCCGCCGTGAGCGTATGACAGTGCGTGTACTGCCGCGCAGCCCGCGTTACCGAACGCGATACCTGCGTAAGTTGCTGCCAGGCAGAAGTCCTTGAGCAGGTCAGCTCTGTTTTCCTTTGTGTTTCCGCCTCTTTCGACGATCTTCTTGTATCCGCCCATGATCAGAGCGATTGCTTCCTTGGAAAGAATCTCTGTGAATGGGGATGCCTTTGGTGAAAGGAATGACTCAACTGCATGAATCAGAGCATCTACAGATGAAGTTGCAAATACTTTATCAGGCAGACCCTGCAGTGATTCCGGAATCAGTACTGCTTCATCTGCGAATGTGTCAGGAGTAGCAATACCCTTCTTCAGGTTCAGTGATGGAATGGATGCTACAGCAACATTCGTTACTTCTGAACCTGTTCCGCAAGTTGTAGGAACAGCGATGAGCTTCTTAATCTTCTTGCAAGGATACTTGTCAGTGTACAGATCAGCAACCTTGTCAGGAATCTCGCAAGCGAGAACCTTGCAGCAGTCTACGATAGTGCCGCCGCCAAAAGCGATGATTCTGTCATAATCATACTGATCCATCTCAGCCTTCATGGCATCCATCATCTCATCAGTTGGCTCTCCCATACCGTACTTTTCCTGGAAGATAACAGGCATATCAATGCCAAGACCTTCAACATATGGCTTGTACATCCACTCGTTTGTTACGAGGATATCGCCTTTTCCGAGTTTGAACTCATCGTTAAAGTCTTTGAAAGTATCAAAATAGTGAATTGTAGGGACTAATTTTAAAGCCTGCATAATGCATAACCTCCTTGAAATTGGTTTACCGTAATATAGTTATTTAATCATCTGATTATTCGTCATAGCTGTGGTGGAAGATTTCTTTCATTGCTTCCTTAAGCTCCGGTCTGAAATCAGGATGTGCAATGTCGATAAGGGCTTTTGCTCTTTCTTTGTTGCTCTTTCCCCACAGATCTGCAATACCGTACTCGGTTACTACGAATTCAGTATCGTTTCTGGAATCTGTTACGACTTGCTTGTCAGCCAGATGCGGTGTAATCTTGGAAATCTTCGTTCCATCCTTCTTGACAGCCATGGACGGCATTGCGATGATGCCCTTGCCCAGTCCGTCTCTTGCCATTGCGGCACCACGGATGAAGTCGACCTGTCCGCCTACTCCGGAGAACTGAACGTCGCCGCCCAGCGTATCGGAAGCAACCTGTCCATAGAGGTCGCAGCCGAGTGCACCGTTGATGGCAATCATCTTGGAGCAGTTCATGATGATGGTCGGGTCATTGACATAGTCTACCGGCATGATCTTAACTGCGTGGTTGTGATCACAGAACTCGTAGAGTTCCTGTGTACCCATGACAAAGTTGGCTACCATGACATCCTTATCAAAGGATTTCATCGTGTTGTCGATGACGCCTTCATAATAGAGCTGCATCGCGCCATCACCCAGCATCTCAGAGTGAAGTCCCAGATGCTTCTTGTTCTTCAGCTGTGCGCATACAGCGTCAGGAATGGATCCGATACCCAGCTGCAGTGTAGCGCCGTCTTCAATGAGACTTGCGCAGTACTTACCGATTTCCTCTTCAACAGGACCAATCTTGGAAGCAGGAATTGTCGGAAGATATTCATCATACTCAACAATTGCGTCCGCATACTCCATCAGCGGGAATACGACATCGCCATAGGAGAATGGAACGTGCTCATTAACCTGTGCGATAACAGTCTTCGCTGATTTGATTGCCTGTACAGTGTAGTCACCAGATACACCTGTGGAAACATAACCGAGTTTATCCGGCTTGGAAACCTGAATCAGGACAACGTCGACCTGTACTCTCCCCTGTCTCATCAGTTCCGGCAGTTCATGGAAGAAGAATGTCGTATAATCGCCCCAATCATTGCAGGCTTTCCTTGTCTGTCCGGAAATGAACCACATGTTTGGATGGAAGTTTTCTTTGTACTCTTCCTTGCAGTAATCTCCAGGACCGAGTGAGAACATGTGAGAAATCTCAACGTTCTTGTAGTTTTTCGCATTTCTGACCATGGCTCT
>CADAHK010000033.1 GCA_902787725.1 uncultured Eubacteriales bacterium
GGCAGTTCAACAGAAAGTATCTTCTGTCCTCTGGTCTGCGGTTCAATGATCCTTCGGATCGTTTCAACCTCCGGCAGTTCAGGCATGCCCCTTCACCTCCGATCTCGCTGATTTCTTGATTTCCTCATGATAGAAGAAATTGACGATGACCGGCGGAGCATCAAACGGTCTTTGCATGCTGTCATCATTACGGACATAGGGAAGTCCAGCCCGCTCTGCATACGCTCTCATTTTGGCATCAAGCGCCTCCCAATAGAGCCGGCTGCCTTGCGTATAGATCTCCTCATATAGCGGCATCAGGTCCGGATGTTTCTCCCGGATATACTGCATGATCACGCCCTTATAGCTTCCGCGCAGGTTCAGATTCTCCAGCCAGACCAGGTTGCACTGATCCTTCACCCGGTCGATGATTGCCTCACAGTCCGTGATGCCCGGAAAGATGGGCGAGATGAAGCAGGTGGTTCGGATGCCTGCATCATGCAGCACCTTCATAGCAGCGATTCTGCGTTCGATGCTGACAGCCTGATCCATATCGTTCTTGAAATCCTCATCAAGCGTGTTGATGGAAAAGCCTACCCGCGCATCCGGGAAGGTCTTGATGAGGTCTATGTCCCGCAACACCAGATCGGACTTGGTCTGAATGCTCAGCTTGATACCGCTGCCCTGTAATTGTTCTAACAGAGAACGTGCGCGGCGATATGTCTCTTCCTGAGGATTATATGGATCCGTCACCGAACCGAAGAACAGCTCCTTACCACAATACTTCTGCGGATTTTGGATCTCCGGCCAATATTTCACATCCAGAAACGTGCCCCACTCCTCCGGATGATTGGTAAACCGCTTCATAAAGCTGGCATAGCAATACTTACAGGCATGCGTGCAGCCCACATAAGGATTCACGGAGTAGTCACTCACCGGAAGATTGGACTTGGTGAGCACGCTTTTTACCTGTAGTTCTTTGATAACGGGTTCTGTCATGACTATCTCCAGCTGCCGTAGTGAAGCTGCTTCTCAAAGTCGGGCTCTACCTGTTCCAGTTCCTTCTCTTCCGGGTCCGCATAGCCGATGCCGATAAACACCGGCATCTTGTATGTCGGCGGCACCTTCAGTTTCTTCTTTACTTCTTCATGCTCTTCATTCGTCGGAATCCGCATGGAGCAGGAAAGACCCTCCGCTGCAGCCGCAAGAAAAAGATTCTCGATCGAGCACCATACGGTGGTAAACGGGTTGAGCGCCGAGAAATCACCGCCGCTGACATTCTTAGCCTGATAGACCGGAATGATCACATACGGCGCTTCCGTAGTACGCGGAACTGAAACTACGATGATCGTAGTCGACATGCCGTTCATGTCATATCAGGTTTCACTGGAACAGGCTCTCGAGAACTCAGGCCGCATCATGAAGGAAACACACTGCCAGGCTATCAAGCTCGAAGGCGGCGCGCGCGTCTGCCCTCAGATCAAAGCCATGACTGAAGCAGGTATTCCTGTAATGGCTCACCTGGGACTGACTCCTCAGTCAATCAACGCCTTCGGCGGATGCCGCGTACAGGGCAAGACTGAAGACGCTGCGGCGGCGCTTCTCGAAGACGCTTACGCAGTTCAGGAAGCCGGAGCTTTTTCAGTAGTTCTGGAATGCATCCCTGCTCCTGTATCAGCGCTGATCACCAGCAAACTCGACATTCCGACAATCGGAATCGGCGGCGGAACCGAGTGTGACGGACAGATTCTGGTATATCAGGACATGCTCGGAACATTTACTGATTACACTCCTAAGTTCGTCAAGCACTTTGCTAACATCGGCGAGGAAATGACAAAGGCCTTCAAGGCTTACGACGAAGAAGTCAAGGCAAAGACTTTCCCTGACGAAGAGCACTCCTTCCAGATGAAGAACGAGGAAGCACTGAAGAGACTTTACTAATAAGCAAAAGCAACCTACTCTGAATCGCAAAACAGTGAGGATCTACAAATGAGAATAATAACAACAATAGCTGAGATGCACGCTCAGATCGAGACGTGGAAAAACGCTGACCAGACTATCGGTCTCTGCCCTACAATGGGATACCTTCACGAAGGCCACGCCTCCCTCATGGACTACAGCAATGAAGATAATGACTATACCGTGGCATCGGTTTTCGTCAATCCGATTCAGTTCGGACCAAACGAAGATCTCTCAAAGTATCCAAGAGATTTCGAGAGAGACTGCAAAATTCTCGAGGCCCATGGCGTAGACGTTGTGTTCCATCCGGAACCTGAGGAGATGTATTTCCCTGACTTCTGCACTTACGCTGACGTAGATGTTGTCTCTGACACTCTCTGCGGCGCGACAAGAGAAAACCACTTCAGAGGAGTCTGCACCGTTATAGCGAAATTCCTCAACGTAGTTCAGCCTGACAAAATCTACTTCGGCAAAAAAGACGCTCAGCAGCTGGCTGTCGTCCGCCGCATGGTCAGAGACCTGAACTTCGACGTCGACGTCGTCGGCTGCCCTACTGTAAGAGAAGAGGACGGTCTGGCCATGAGCTCGCGTAACGTCTATCTGAGTCCTGAAGAGCGCAAGTCCGCGCGTATCCTGTCGAGAACTCTTCGTCTCGGCCAGGACATGATTCGCGAGGGCTGCTCCGACTCAAAGGAACTCCTCGACGCCATGAAGGCCAATCTGGCAACTGAACCAATGGCCGACATCGATTATGTGGAAGTTGTTGACGGAATGTCCATGCAGCCGATCGAGACCTTCGGCAAGGGCGACGTTGTCGCCATGGCAGTCCGCATAGGATCGACACGCCTCATCGACAACTTCACAGTAGGCGACATGGCTATCGACATTCCGGAAGAATAAGCTATCGTAATCGCATAATAAGCGGCCGGCACATCATCGGATGTGCCGGCCTTTTTTATTGATTTTGCATGAGGTGTTTTATCGATTGTTTACAAGTCTTCACCAAGAATCGGATCGTCATTGGCGATTTTGGTCTTGGCGGAAATGAGATCAGGATGTTCTTCGACGTACTTGGCTATATTCTTATCTTCCGTGGTGAATAAATAATAACTCAAATATTTTCCAAGCAGCGACACCTTATCGGCAGGCAGTCTCTGGTCGATGCATGTTTCAAGACTGTACGCAGAGTTGTCTTCTACAGGATCGTACTCTTCATAAACAAAGAGTTTACGGTTTTGAGCAGTCCAGTTTCTGATGTCCTCATTGGCCGCCTTGACCACTCCGCGCACATCATCCTCAGGCACCATGTACATACTTGAATTGATGACGTCACCGTTTTCATTCACATGGCAATCGCAGATGGACAGATACTGACCCGCTTTTAACGGTTCCGCCTCATCGAAGCACTCATGCTCTCTGACCGTTTTGCAGTTGTAGAACTGCGCATAGGCGTTGTAGGACTCCGACAGAATGGCAGGATAGTTTCTCTTAAGCGTCTTGCCGTTATTGAGTTTGTAAAAAACTTCAACTCCGTTGATGGAACCGCATATCTTATAGTACTTTCCATTGATAGGATTGTTGAGTTCCTCATCCGTACCCTCTCCCCTATCGACAATCGACCTGTGCAGATCGAGAAACAGCTCTATTGTTTCCTCGTCCTTGATGCCTTTCATTTCTGAGCGCATCAGATTGCTGTCTACCACAGTCACCGACTTCACATCGGAGGCCGCTGGAATCCGTTTCTCAAACCCGGTCACGTCGAAGAGCGTAAACGCCAGGACGATGCACATAACCGCCGCATATATGATAAACACTTTGACATTCTTGTTCTTGAAAACCCGGAAGCTCTGATCCGCGATCATGCAGAAAATCGGGAAGAATACAATTGTAGCCAACAGGATCGTGATGACTGCGCCAGCCGTTGTATCGATGGAAAGAAAACTGCGTGCGATAAACATTGTCATGGATACTGCGATAGCTGTGAGCAGAATCACCAACAGTTCCGCCACATATGGCACAACGATCGTATTCTCTTCGTTCTCGAGTTTGATCTTCCTGTATATAGCGACGGCTGCAAAGACCAGCAGCACCGAGATGGCCGCAAACGCGATGAGCGTAATCGGTACAGAGTTGAACGGATACTCCCCTCTGCTTATGAGGTACGAATATGGTGACAGATATACAGCGAGATCCCCGTTCCCATCATAGCCGTACAGGAATGTATTCAGGTATCCCAGGACAAATGTGTACACTATGGAAGGCAACGCCACGAGCACAAGGGAAAGCAAAGCCTGCACAACTGCCGTCCCTGCCAGAGTCGCAGCGAAGCATGACACGCAGTAGGTGAAACCAATCACCAGGATGTTATCCAGCGTCCAGCCGAAGATGTTGGCAACGGAAAGTGCGTGGCTCATGTCGACGGTGCTGTCATATCCCAGGTTCTTCATAATCTCCATCAAGTCGCCGGAAGCGTGCGCTCCCATGACGCACAGATAGAACAGCCCCGTCAGCACAATCGGTGCGATGACAATTACGAGGCCGGCGAGAAAGGACCCCCGGAAGAGCTGCGTTCTCGTCAGCGGCTTCGCGTGGGCGTCGATCACCGACGCAGTGCTGTGCAGATACCGGAATACCGCGCAACTGACCACGACGCCGCCTGCGATGCCGATTGCTATATTCAGCAGGTTCGCTCCGGTCATGCAGCCGTATGTGTAAATGATTACGTTTTCCAGCCTGTTGTATGACAGCAGGACCGGAAGAATATTGCTGAGAAAATAAACCACAGCAATGAGGACCGGCAGCGCCTTGCAGCGTCGGATCATTTCCGTAAACCATGTCCTCTCAGGATTCTTACATGATTTCGCTGAAGTCATATTTCTCACCTCCCAATTCATAAATGAATACCTCTTCTAATGTGAGCGGCAGCACATCCAGAATCAGTGGATTGGCCGGAACCAACACTTCTTCAATCGTCTCTGCGCTGTCCTTCGTGATGATCAGTTCAATAGAACCGTGTTTCTCTCTGTGCAGTATGTTCAGTTTCTCAATTGCATTTTCGCCTTCTTTCGCAAAGGCAACCTGCACCTTGTTGATGCCCTCTCTGATGGACTCTAAATCACGCTCCATCACGGTCTTTCCGTCATCTATGATTCCTACGTAGTCGCAGATGGACTCCAGGTCGCGCAAATTGTGTGAGGAAACCAGAACGGTCATCTCCCGCTCGGCGACATCATCGACTATCTGCTTCCACACCAGTTTTCTCACTATTGGGTCTAGTCCGTCGATTGGCTCATCCAGCAGCAGATAATCCGGCATGCTTGCCAGCACCAGCGCAATGGCCGCCTGTTTCTTCATTCCCTTTGAGAAACCCCTCAGCGGCGCCTTTTCATCCAGATGGAAGCGCTTCGTCAGTTCGTGCAGCCTCTCCTCATTGAAGTTGTCGTAAGTTCCGCTGTAGATTCTCACCATGTCGCTGATGGAATACCCCTTCGGAAAATACAGTTCATCCGGCACGAGTCCGATTTTCTGCTTGAGGGCCGTATTCTCTAAAACCGGTTCCCCGTCAAAGAGTATTTCGCCTTCGTCAGGTTTCAGTATTCCGGCCATGTGTCTGATCAGTGTCGTTTTGCCTGCGCCGTTGGTTCCGACAAGACCGTAGATAGACGCCCTGTTGATGGTCAGTTCAATTCCATCCAGAGCCTGCGTTCTGTCGAACTTCTTGTGCAGATTCCTGACATTTATCATAAGTACCCCTCCTTTTTGTCCTCATTAAACGGATCGGCGGCGATGTCCGATACCATCTTTTGAATCTCTTCCGCAGGAACTCCCAAATAGCTGAGTTCCTGCACTCTGCTTCTGATATCCGCGCAGATACTTTTGACTGCCTGTGGATCAATCTTCGTCTCCTTTCTCGGGCTGACGAAGGTTCCACGGCCTTTGACCTTGTAGATGAACCCTTCCCGTTCCAACTCCTTAAATGCCTTCTGGACAGTATTCGGATTCACCGTCAGAGTCCGTGACAGTTCCCTGATGGACGGAAGCTCGCTGTCCTCAGACAGCACGCCCCGTATGATCAGCTCTTTGATGTTATCGATAATCTGTTCATATATCGACTGCTGACTTCTTAAGTTGATCTGAAACATTATCCTCCCCCTTCTTTCTGAATCCCTTTGGTGAATTAAGTGTACTACTTCAGATAGTACAGTGTCAAGAAAAAAATATCCTGTTTGTGCAAGTCATGTTCTATTCCATTACGTCTTTTTCCTATTTTACTCATTTCCCAGGTCTCCTCTTACTCAACAGATCTAAGATGTCCTGCATTACAACACAGTGTTATAATAAAGTGTTACAGATATAACAAAATGTTGCAAATACTTGCACAAAAAACCCGCCCCTTCCCGGGGCGGGTATAAAAATCTGTCTTTTGCAGTTCCTAGTCTATGACGTTCTTGATCATGTCGATGACTGTTCCGTCTCTGTATTCGACTACGCCGACTACGAAATCTCCGAACTTAGGAGGCTCAGGCTTGCCGGTGATGGCGTAGGCCTTGTCTCTGAGTTCCTCGATCGTGCATACAGGGAGTCCAGCCTTGATCAGCTCCGCCTTGAGCAGAGGGTTGTCCGGATTGACCGCGATACCGCGCTCCGTTACAACGACATCGACGCTCGGTCCAGGCGTACAAATCGTTGTTACTTCGTCAACAACGATAGGGATTCTCTTTCTAACGAGCGGACATACTACGACAGCCAGCTTGGCGCCTGCAGCCGTGTCAGGATGTCCTCCCAGAGCTCCCATGATGTTTCCGTTTGACGCGGTCAGTACGTTTACGTTGAAGTTAACGTCTACCTCAGTCGCCGAGAGAATCATGATGTCCAGGTTGTTCGTTACGCATCCCTTAGTCAGAGGGTCGGCGTATGTGCCCGCGTCCATCTCGATGTGGTTGCCGTTGTATCTGATTGATTCAACAGCTCCCTTGTCGAAGGTCTGTACGTCGAGCAGACCTGTGAACAGGCCCTCATTCAGAAGCTCGACCATCGTGGACGTGATACCGCCCGAACCAAATGATCCTATGATGTGGTGTTCCAGCATGTATTCGCGCAGGAATCTTACTACTGCCAGCGATACGCCGCCGGTTCCCGCCTGATATGAGAATCCGTTCTTGATCAGTCCTGAAGCTATGAGGACTTTGCTTGCGTATTCTGCGATCGTCAGCTCAATCGGGTTGTTTGTCTTTCTTGTGGCGCCCTGTCCCATGAGTTCGGGATCGCCGATCTGATCAGTTACAGCGACGATGTCGACCAGCGTCTGCGGAATGCTTACAGGGTACGCAGGGAAGTCTACCAGATTGTCCGTTACGGCAACTACCTTCTTCGCGTAGCGCGCGTCGACCATTGCGTATCCCATGGAACCGAAGGCCGACGGTCCCTGCTGACCGTTCATGTTGCCCATGTCATCGCAGCATGACGCGGCGATGAAAGCAACGTCGATTGTGACATCACCCTTCTGTATTGCTCTGGCTCTGCCGCCGTGTGTTCTGAAGACAACTGCCTTTTCGAGCAGACCTCTTGAAATCGCCTTGCCGAGCTCGCCTCTCATTCCGCTCGTCTGCAGTCCTACGACTACGCCTTTCTTTATGTACTCAAGAAGGCATTCGTGAGAACTCGTGAGTGATGAAGCGCAGATTGTCAGATCCTTGATTCCGAGTTCGTCGATAGCTTCCATCACCTTCGGCAGAACCATGTCGCCCGCTCTCAGGTGGTGGTGGAAAGAAATCGTCATTCCATCCTGAAGTCCCGACTTGACGATGGCTTCCTTGAGTGATCCTACAACCTTGCCTGTATATACCTTGTCGCTTTCGCTTATGAATTTTTCTCTTCTCTTGCCGCTTCTGATGTACGGCTTGACGTCACCCATCTGCTGAACGTGTTCAGGGACTTCTCTTCCTATTTTATTCTTCTGTAGTTTCATTTCTCGAGCCTCCCTGCCTGTATCAGTATTCTTCTGGCTTTATTGATTATTGGGTAGTCAACCATCTTGTTGTCCACCGTGAATACACCGATGCCCGCTGCCGCCGCTTCTCTCTCCGCGTCGACAATGCGCTGAGCGTGTTCGATTTCTTCTTCGCTTGGGCTGAGCAGCTTATGCGCTATCTTGATCTGAGCCGGATGTATGCAAGACTTGCCTGTGAAGCCCAGGGTCTTCGCCCACTTGACTTCCTCCGCGAATCCGTCCTCATCCTTGTAGTTGGACCATACTGTATCAACTGCTGTAATTCCCGCTTCCGCAGCAACTACAGGCAGGTAGGTTCTGGCGTAGGAGAGCTCATTGCCCTCTCTCGTTCTGACCGTACCCATTGAGTTAGTATAGTCCTCGGCTCCGAATGAAAGTGAAATGACTCTGTCGCTGGCTTTTACTGTATCTCTGGCGTTGAGTACGCCCTTTGCTGTTTCTATGGAGCACTGAATCTTAACTGTTCCTTCTTCAATTCCGTGCTGCTTCTCGACTTCGCTCAGCAGCTGATCGAGCACCACGACGTCGTCCGGACAGTCACACATCGCCAGTCTCATGTATCTGATTCCTGACGGAACTATCGCCCTGACGTCATCTTCAAAGAACGGCGTTCCCGTTCCGTTTACTCTTGCAAAGACCATGCATTCCCCGAAATCCAGGGTCTCGACAGCCTTGCAAAGCAAATCTCTTCCTGCGTCTTTTTCTGTCATCGCGACAGCGTCCTCAAGGTCAAAGAGGATGCAGTCTGGCTTGAAAACCGGAGCGTTAAGGTACATCTTCGGCTTGTTTGCCGGACAGAATAACATGGTTCTCATCTTATACATCTTCTTCTGCCCTCCTTGCTCTTCTTACCGCTGTTCTGATTCTCGCCTGAATGACGAAATCCAGCGCGCTGAAATCATCGATCGTAACATCGGCGTACTTTACGCCCTGAAGATCGAGTTCCTCCTGCGCCTTCTGCTTGATCTGATCGCCGAACATCTTTGCCATCTTGCTGTTCAGAACGATCTTGGTCTTGCCTCGTTTTTTGAGTTTGACAGTCACTTTGCAGTCCTGAGACTGCTCGTAGCCAGCTTCACCTATCATGTCAGTTTTTCCTCCTTAAGCTTCTGCTTATATAGGTTTCAGCAATAAATTACATATTAGAACAGGCCCGTTACACGCCCGTCATTATCTACGTCGATGTTCTCGGCCGACGGTCTCTTCGGCAGACCCGGCATAGTCATGATGTCACCGGTTCTCGCCACAATGAATCCGGCGCCCGAATTCGGCTTGACGTCCGTTACATGAATTCTGAATCCTGTCGGCGCGCCCAGCAGTGTCGGGTCATCCGAAAAACTGAACTGTGTCTTGGCCATGCAGATCGGCAGGTTGCCGTATCCCTGTGACTCAAGACGCTTGATCTGTTTCTCAGCCTTAAGGTCGAAGCCAACGGAATCAGCGCGGTAAACCCGCTTCGCGATAGTCTCGATCTTCTCCGTAATGCTCATGTCCAGCGGATATGTAAAGCTGAAGTTGTTCGGCTGCTCACAGAGTTTAATTACTTCCTCGGCCAGCGCTACGCCGCCTTCTCCGCCCTTTGCCCAGACTTCACTTACGACTGCGTTGATGCCGAGCTCTCTGCACTTTGCCTGAACGAGTTCCAGTTCGGCCTGCGTGTCAGTCGGAAACGCGTTGATTGCTACGACTGCCGGAAGTCCGTAAACCTGTGTTACGTTCTCGAGATGTCTCAACAGGTTCGGCATGCCCTTTTCAAGAGCTTCCAGATTCTCTTCTCCAAGATGCTTCTTAGTTACGCCGCCGTGATATTTCAAAGCGCGCACCGTCGCTACGATTACGCACGCTGACGGATGCAGGCCCGCCATCCTGCACTTGATGTCGACGAATTTCTCAGCTCCGAGATCCGCTGCAAAACCAGCCTCAGTGATGGTGTAATCAGCCAGCTTGAGAGCTACCTTCGTAGCCATGACTGAATTGCAGCCGTGGGCGATATTCGCGAACGGTCCGCCGTGTACAAAAGCAGGCGTGTGCTCCAGCGTCTGCACGAGATTTGGCTTGATCGTGTCCTTCAGCAGAGTCGCAACCGCTCCCTGCACGTTCAGATCGCGCACCGTTATAGGCTTTCCGTCGTAGTCATACGCTACGATGATGTTCGCGATTCTCTCCTTCAGGTCATCAATGTTTGATGCCAGGCATACTATTGCCATTATCTCGCTGGCAACTGTGATTTTGAAATTATCTTCCCTCGGGCGTCCGTTTACGCTTCCGCCAAGTCCGTCAACAATATTGCGCAGCTGACGGTCGTTCATGTCCATGACGCGCGTCCACGTTACACGACGCGTATCGATTCTGAGCGGATTGTCCTGGTGGATATGGTTGTCGATGATCGCCGCGATCAGATTGTTCGCCGCGGTGATAGCGTGCATGTCCCCGGTAAAGTGCAGGTTTATGTCTTCCATCGGAACGACCTGCGCGTATCCGCCGCCCGCGGCGCCGCCCTTGATACCAAAAACAGGACCCATGGATGGCTCACGCAGACAGACCATAACGCTTTCTCCCATCTGATGGAACGCGTCCGCCAGCCCTACTGAAGTGGTTGTTTTACCTTCTCCTGCAGGGGTTGGTGAAATTGCTGTCACGAGAATCAATTTACCATCTTCCCGGTCCTGTAATTTCTCTAATACATGATAATCGATCTTGGCCTTGTAATGGCCGTAAAGATCTACATAATCTTCATCGATTCCCAGACGTTCTGCAATCTCCGTAATGGGATACATCTCGTTTTCCTGGGCGATTTCAATGTCTGTTTT
>CADAHK010000034.1 GCA_902787725.1 uncultured Eubacteriales bacterium
TGGAGCGGCCGATGTTAAGGCTGCGGATCCAGTGGCGGAACAGACTGAGGGGCCTGCGGCGGCAGCGCCGGAAGAGACGGCGGAGGCACCTGAGGCTGACGCGGCAGTAACGGCAGAAGGAACAGCGCCGGCAGAGGCTGCTGAACCGGCCGGAGAAGCGGCACCTGCGGACATGGCTGCACCTGAACAGGCACCTGCTGAAGCGCAGGCACCGGCGGAAGCGACGGAAACTCCGGAAGCGGTCGACGGAACTCTTACAGCAAAGGCAGAAGAGCCGGCAGCTGAAGCGGCTGAGACGGTTGAGCCTGAGATGACAGCCAAGTCAGCGACTGCAAAGGACAGCTACTGGAGATGGAGTGACGGGTCCTCAAGAGGCCCCGGATATCTCAAGGGCATCGATGTCAGCTACTGGCAGCACAACATAGACTGGGCCAAGGTCAAGAAGGCTGGGGTGGATTTCGCCATCCTGAGATGCGGATTCGGCACGAGCTCCGACAGTACATTTGCCAAAAATGTGGCCGGCTGCGTGGAAAACGGCATTCCGTACGGCGTATATCTGTATTCATACGCAAACACTGATGATAAAGCCACTAAGGAAGCAAATAACGCCATCAAAATTCTGAAGGATAACAACTGCCGGCCAGGTTTACCGGTCTACTACGACATGGAGGATGAGGTTGTCGGCAAAGCTTCAGACTCGAGGATAGTGAGCATGGCCAACATCTTCTGCAGCAAGCTCAGAAACAGCGGTTATCCTGCGGGCGTATACGCAAGCCTGAGCTGGTGGAACGGCAAGCTGGCAGGCTTTAACGGCTACGACAAGTGGGTCGCCCAGTGGGCATCCAGATGTGATTACGCTAAAGACTACAGCATATGGCAGTGCTCCAGCAAAGCTACTGTAAGCGGAATCAGCGGAAATGTAGACGCGAATCTGCTCATGTGGCCGAAATCCAGAATGGACGAATACATGAAGTACGGCGGCATTTCGTACAGCTTCGCGAACATAGACGGCCAGATATATCTGGTGAGCTCCCTCGGAGATTACGTTAAGAACAGATTCTTCAAGTACGGCGCTTACACATACGGCTTCGACGTTAACGGCGTAATGCAGAAGAACAGGAAGCTGTGGATCGGAAACGCTGCCTACATACTTGACGGACAGGGTAGAGCATACATAAACAAGTCCAAGACCAAGAAGAAGACCCCTTACTACGCTAATCCGGGAAGCGGCAAGAAGGGCAAGCTGAAGAAGGGCAAGAGCTTCTATGTTCTCAGAACAAGCGGCAAGTGGAGCCAGATGGCCAA
Organism: uncultured Eubacteriales bacterium; assembly: GCA_902787725.1. Lineage (GTDB taxonomy): Bacteria > Bacillota > Clostridia > Peptostreptococcales > Anaerovoracaceae > Lentihominibacter. Next base: position 1,306 of record CADAHK010000034.1, read on the forward strand.
CGGATACTGGATCAAGACAAGCAAGATCAAGAAGACGGCAATCTATCCGGAGTTCAGCCCTAACGTATCAGTCAGATATAAGGCCAAACTGAAGAAGAAGACGGTGAGCCGTTCAGGCCCGTCAAACGGATATATCAAGAAGAAAACATTCAAGAAGAACAAAACAGTTACAGTCGTTGGAACATACGGCAGCTGGTCGAAGATAAGCAGCGGACAGTGGCTGCCGTCCAGCAGACTCAAGAGGAAGTAGAGGAAGAAGTCATGAAAAAGATCGCAACTATCATACTCACATGCATAATAGGACTGTCGATGACGATGGCGCCTACACTCATGTATGAGAATGCATACGCCGACGATACACAGGAACCGGCAGCAGACGTTACTGCGCAGGCGAATGGCGAAGTCGCAAGTGGGGAAGCAGTCACGGAGGAGGCTCCCGCGGAAGAAGCGGAATCCGCACCGGCTGATCTTTCAGGTGTGTCATTTGACGACCTTGACGGATACAAACTCACCGACGTAGAGAACGATCCGGAATTATGCTCCCTCCTGGAAGATCCGACATTCTACAGATATTACGAAGTCGATGACGACGGAATAATACACGATAAGCACGTAGATCTCGATGAGGTTGAGAAATTCCTGGCTGAAGCGGACGCCAACGCCGAGGGAATTGACGACGTGGATAACGTCGAGACAAACGGCGATATCACCGCCATGGGAGGCGGAGTTACAGGCCTGGGCAAAGGCCAGACGCCGGCTAAGTACGCTGCTTACAACAGATACCACTGCATCGATATCTCCTGGTGGCAGGGCAGCATCAGCGCGGCCAACTGGCAGAAGATCAGAGCAGCGGGCGTAACTCACGTCATCGCGAGATGCGGATACAGCGCGCTGAAGAACGGAGCCCACAACATCGACTCCACCTTCGCGAACAATGTAAACGGGGCGTACGCCGCGGGCATCAAAGTAGGTGTATATTACTACTCAACAGCGGTAAACGCCAGCGAAGCGCAATCGGAAGCGCAGTATGTAATAACACTGCTCAACAACTACAGAAGCAAGATCACGCTTCCTGTTGCCTTTGACTATGAGACAGGCGGAAGACTGACATCAAGCGTAATGAAGAGCACAGGAACAGCCTCATGTATTGCGTTCTGTGATACAATAAAGGCTGCGGGATACACGCCGATGGTTTACGCCAACTACAACACGCTGACCAAGTACATCAGCTACCCGACACTTCAGGGCAAGTATAAGATCTGGCTGGCAAACTACACCACCAACGGCGTAGCGACAACTTATCCTGGTGATTACTGGATGTGGCAGTACAGCTCCTCCGGAACAATTAACGGACTCAGCAAGAAGGTTGACATCAACTACATCTTCGAGCCGAAGGGTTCATCATCTTCAGCTTCGGCGCCGGCATCGTCAGGCACATACACAGCTCCGGCTGCGTCAGCGCCTAGCGGCTGCAAGGCTTACACTACTACGAAGATGAAGTACAGGAAGGGCCCGAGCAAGAGCAAGAAGGTAATGGGTACTGTTTCCAAGGGATCAGCCGTGTACATCGTTAGCTTCCACGGAAACTGGGCTAAGCTGTCAAACGGCTACTACATGAACAGGAGCCACCTGAAGTACAAGGCAAAGACCACGACTGATGTAAACTACAGAAAAGGTCCTGGAACCAAGTACAAGAAGTACGGAACCTACAAGCCGGGAACGATTGTAACAATAGTTCAGGTCAAGAACGGCTGGGCGAGGATGAGCAACGGCAAGTGGCTCTCGGTCAAGCACACAAAGATTCAGAATCAGTAAGGAATCGGAAGAACGATAACATCACAGGAACAGACACGTAGAACAAGCACATAGAAAAGACACATAATGGACGAAAAAGAGAGACAATATCAGGAATATCTGGCTCTGAGGCAGCACGAACAGGAAAAGGAAATGGAGAAAGAGTATTTCAGCCAGCCCGACGATAAGTACGGGCAGGCTTTTCCTGATGAGAGCAAAGTCAGACACTCCAGAAGAATTTCCGTAACTGAAACTCCATATGGTTCGTCCGAAATGCGCAGGGCGCAGAAAGAAAAACAGCGCCGCGACAGAGAGATGCAGGAGTACCTGGCTGCCAGGGAGGCGGACAGGGACCGCAGGGGAGTCAGATCAGGAATAGTCCACACGGACTACGATGAATACGGCACTCACAGAGGAGGCAGAAGAAGGCATAAGGCACCGAAGGCGCCTAAACCGCGCCGCACCGGCAAGAGAAGAGTGCCTGCGCCGCTTATAGCCTTCATGGCGGCTCTCGTGCTGGCCATAGTAATCGGCATCGGCGGCGGAGCTGTAGTGCTGGCCATTGTGGGCAGCGCCGAGCACATACCTATTGATAAAAACGATTTGGGAATAGACAGCGGAGCGGCCGCGTCCATAGACGGGTACAGGAACATTCTGGTCCTCGGAACTGACGCCAGAAAGGGCGACGATGAGTCAAACGTAAGAAGTGACGCCATCATAGTCGCCAGCATCAACGAAGAGACCGATGAGGTCAAGATGTTCTCCGTATTCAGAGATACTCTTCTCGACGTAGGGGACGGCAATCTGGACAAGATAACGCACGCCTACGCCTATGGCGGCCCGCAGCAATCCATGAAGGCACTGAACAGGAACCTTGACCTGAACATCGATGAGGTCGTGGTCATAAACTGGAAGACGGTTGCGGACACGATAGACGCGGTGGGAGGAATAGAAATTGACGTTCAGGAGTCTGAACTGGAAGAGCTGAACCACTACATACCTAATACCGCCAAGAACGTCGACGGACCGTCAGATACTGTTGATTCCGCCGGCAAGCAGACTCTCAACGGGGTCCAGGCAGTTACATACGCCAGAATCAGAAAGGACGCGGCAACCGGAGACTACAGAAGAAACGAGAGAATGAAGATCGTCTTCAGCGAGACCTTCAAGGCCATCAAGAAATCCGGCCCTCTCACGATGCTTTCAGTAGCAAAGAGCGCCATGCCTGAGGTCAGGACCAACATGGGAACCGGGGATATTGTCAAGCTCATGCTGAAGTTCAAGTCCTTCGACATGACGGATTCCACCACAGGATTCCCTTATGACGTAGCGAGCTGGACAGGCTACGGAGGAGCGGGATACGCGTGGTACGGACCTCCGGTAAACCTTTCGAACAACGTCAGCAAGCTGCACGCGCAGTTCTTCAACCAGGAGGGATACTCTCCTAGCGGGACTGTTCAGGAGATAAGTAACAGCATATCTAATCTGACAGGCATCTATTAATTGCTGAATTAAATGATAGCCGCTCAGTCGCGGCGGGAAGACGGGCATGGGCCCGGGTGAAGAAAATGGATAACACGAATAAGAAAAGGTTGATGCTCCTGTTCGGGGGAGTGTCCTCGGAACACGAGGTATCCAGAACATCGGCCGCGTCGGTTCTCGAGCATATCGATACCGACAAGTACGAGCTGATAAAGGTCGGTATCACCAAGGAAGGCAGATGGATGCGCACTGACGCGGATTCGGAGGCCATAGCCGACGGAAGCTGGGAGAATCTCGAGTCAAATGACGATGTATACCTGCTGCCCGGAGGAGGATTCGCGGGAATCGACGTCGACGTAGTGTTCCCGCTGCTTCACGGCAGAAACGGTGAAGACGGCAGAATGCAGGGATTTCTGGCGATCGCGGGCATTCCTTTCGTGGGATCGGATTCCACCTCATCGGCAGCCTGCATGGACAAGGCTATTACAAAGGCAGTAATAGACCAGGCTGAGGTCTGTGAGCAGGCCAAATGCTGCATAGCTCACAAAGGCTGTGACGTAGAGGAGTCTTCCGTTGTCATAGGCGATTTCTTTGAAGGAAAGTTTCCATTGTTCGTCAAGCCTGCGAACGCGGGGTCCTCAGTAGGAATCACGAAGGTGAAGACCTTCAAGGAACTGCCTGAAGCCCTCAGGGTTGCCTTTGCAGAAGATACAAAAGCAATCGTGGAGGAAACCATAGAAGGCAGAGAGATGGAAGTCGCGGTACTCGGAAACGGCGACCCTCAGGCGAGCTGCGTCGGAGAGATCATTTCCGCCAACGAGTTCTATGACTACGTGGCAAAATACGATGACGTAGGTTCGGAGACATCGATCGTCACTGACCTGCCGTACACTCTGGAGGACGAGATCAGGGAGACTGCAGTACAGATTTTCCAGATCATGGGCTGCAGAGGTCTCGCGAGAGTGGATTTCTTCCTGAGAAAGGGGCCGTCAGGCACTTACGACGACGGCGAGCTGGTGTTCAACGAGATAAACACCATGCCAGGATTCACGAAGATCAGCATGTACCCGCAGCTTTGGGAGGAATCAGGCATACCGTACGGTCAGCTCATAGACACGCTGATCGAACTCGCCATGGAAGACGAATAAAACTGAATTGCGTAACATAAAACCCCTGTGGGAATCCCGCAGGGGTCTTTTATTATAGACGCGGACTGCCAAATAATGTATAATATTTGGGGTATTGCCAAAATCAGGGGGCGTGAATCAGGAGCGCAGATTGGAGCCTGGATAATGGAGCAAGTGAGACGGCTTTTTCAGTCGGTATCAGATAAATACTTTATAGCGATTATTGTCACGTTGTTCGCTGAGGCAGCGTTCATTTTCATGATGATGACACTGGACGTACTGCCTTTCAGGTTTGTGGTGTGCGTCCTGCTGGGACTGGCGCTGCTGGATCTGGCAATTTTGCTTCTGGTCGGCATGAAGCGCAGCCGATGGGGAAGACTCGACGGGCTGGTGCTGTCCGCGATCATGGTGCTCAACATATGCCTCGGCGTGTGGTACATGTACGACACCTACGTGACACTTGAGAAGATTGCGGAATACAATTCTCATTTTGAAAATTACGACGTACTCGTTCTGAAAAACGGAAGATACCAGGACGAGGAGGATATAAAAGGGGAGACGGTCTACGTCACCGGAAACAATTCAAAGATGTACAACGAAGCCCAGGAGAAGCTCATTACCAAGGCGGACGTGAAGTACGACAAGGTGGCCGACGCGAACGAGGCCATGAGCATGCTTCTGGATGACAGCGGGAAGACCAGCGACAATCTCGTATACCTCAGCGATTCAAACTTCAAGATGTTCTGCGAGGAAAACGAGGAGTATGAGAAGAAGATCAAGGTGCTGGCGCAGATCCAGGTCTTCAAGCGTGACGGCACCAACGCAGCGCGCGTAAATGTCACACAGGACCCGTTCAACATATGCGTAACTGGAATCGACATGTGGGGAGACATCGATGCGGTATCGCGAAGCGATGTCAACATGATACTCACGGTCAATCCGCAGAACAGAACGATTCTGCTGACGTCCGTGCCGAGAGATTCCTACGTAGTGCTGCATTCCTTCGGGGAATATGACAAGCTGACACACACGGGCGTCTGGGGCGTCGACGAGACGACATCCACCATCGAAGACTGGCTGGACATCGACATAAACTACTTTGTCCGCGTTGACTTTTCGATGCTGAGGGACATAGTTAATGCCATAGGCGGTATCGACGTTTACTCGGACTACACCTTCAAGTCAGCCATATCCGATTACAAATACAAAAAAGGCTGGAACCACCTGGACGGCAAAGGCGCTCTCTACTTCGCGCGTGAGAGAAAAGCCTTCAAGGGTCAGGATCAGCAGAGAATACTGCACCAGCAGAAGGTCATGAAGGCCTGCATAAAGAAAGTCACCGGCAGCGCGGAACTGCTCACCAATTACACGAAGCTTCTCGACGCTGTTGACGATGAGATGGAGACGAACCTGAGCGAAAGAGAGATGGCTGCCATGGTAAGGATGCAGCTTGACGACATGAAGAAGTGGAAGATCTCAACCCAGGCCGTAAAGGGTGACTTTGAAATGAGAGGCACATACACCATGGGCATGGGAAGAGACCTGCTTGTATGCATACCGCGCGAGGAATCCGTTGAAAAAGTTAAGAAGGGGATACACGACGCAATGTATCCGGAGACAATCAATTAAATGGGAATGAACAAAAAACAGCAATTTCTGAAACAAAAGTTATTAGAGGGAAAAATCAAGATACTGCCTGAGTCAAAGGCGCTCAGCATCTGTTTCATCATAGGGGTGCTCTTTGAAGTGCTGTTCCTGGTGCTTCTGCTCGTACTGGCGGTGCTTCCGTTCAAATACGTTGTCGCAATCATTGCGGTGCTGTTCGTTGTGGACTGGGCGATACTCCATCTGCTGCACAAGAGGCACTCATATCCGAAGCGCATAATCGGCCTTATCGTACTCATGCTCGTCATGAATGTGCTGCTCATCGGCGATTCATACGTCTACAGCACATACGAGACGCTGCAGAAAATCAGCAAGTTCCATGATACATGGGAGATATATGATGTAGTGGCCCTCAAAGGCGGCAGCTACAATACCATAGATGACGCAAAGGGCAAGACCATAGCGGTCGTCGACATGGAATCGAAGCAGCTCACCGAGGCAAAGGAGAGGCTGGTCACTGGATATGACGTCAAGTACGACGAGAAGACGAACATGATCGACGTAGGGCGGACTGTGCTTAGCGATGACGGGCAAAAGCAGGACAACCTGATCATGGTCACGAGGCCTAACCACAAGATGATCAACAAGCAGATAAAGGGCTTCAAGGCTAATACTCAGACCATATACAGCCTGAAGGTCCGCAAGAGGGCCGACGACCACGCAAAGAGAATAGATGTTACAGAGGAATCGTTTAACGTTCTCATCTCCGGAAAGGACGTCTGGGGAGACCTGAAGGACAAGGACGGTCTCAGCGACGTCAACATGGTCATGACAGTCAATCCGAAGACAAAGGAGATTCTGCTCACGTCAATACCGAGAGACAGCTATGTGCCTTTGCATACGTCCGGACAGCTGGACAAGCTGACACACACCGGTATTTACGGTGAGGATGAGACGAGACAGACAATCGAGGATTTCCTTGACATAGACATTAACTACAGCATAACGGTCAATTTCTCCATGCTGAGAGACATTGTAGATGCTATTGACGGAATCGACGTATATTCCGATTACGCCTTCAAATCAGCGATTTCAGAGTACGAGTACGTGGAAGGCTGGAATCATCTCATGGGCAAGCCGGCTCTGTACTTTGCAAGAGAGAGAAAGGCTTTCGCTGAAGGCGACATGCAGAGAAACAAGAACCAGCAGAAGGTTCTCAAGGCGACAATACACAAAGTAACCAGCAGCAAGGTCATTCTGACGAGATACACGAGCATTCTGGACGCGGTCGATGACGAGATGTACACGGACATGAGCGACAGCGATCTGAAGAAGCTGGTAAGACTTACGCTGAGAAACATGGACGCGAACTGGAAGGTTCACACTGTGAATATCAAGGGAGGCACGGGAATGGCGCCTTGCTACAGCATGGGCAACATGGAACTGTCATGCGTATTCCCGTCAGATGAGTCTGTGGAAAAGGCCAAGGAAGCGATACATAGAACCATGTATCCGGTAGACAATACAATTCAGACTGAAACCACAACCCAGACAGAGTCGACAACTCAGCCTGAATCAACGACTCAGACTGAACCGGCAGAGGAGTAATAGGAACATAGGAGGAGAGCGTGGAAAACAAACTGTATGCAGCCATAGACAACAGAAAGGTTGCCATCATAGGTGCGGGTTTTGTAGGCGCTTCGATAGCTTACTCGCTGACAATCAGAGACCTGGCAAGTGAAATCGTTCTCGTGGACATCGAGAAGGAAAAGGCAAAGGGCGAGGCCCTGGACATCCAGCACGGCATCGCCTACATGGGCACTTCTTCCGTTCGCGCCGGAGACTATTCCGACTGCAAGAACTGCGATCTGATCATAATCACAGCAGGAAGAAACAGGCGTATCGGCGAAGACAGGCTGGACATGATCGAGGACAACATCATCACCATGAGGGATGTTGTCAATGAGATATCCAAGTACTACACTCACGGTGCCATCATGGTTGTTTCGAACCCGGTGGACATTCTGACTTACAAATGCGCCGAGTGGCTGGGACTGCCAAACGGCAAGGTCTTCGGAACGGGATGCGTTCTGGACACTTCGAGACTGGTTCGTTCAATCGCCAATTACACCAACCTGAACACAGAAGTAATCAAGTGCAATATCGTAGGCGAGCACGGAACAACCCAGTTCCCGGTCTGGAGCAGACTGTCGATCGCCGGCGTTCCGATGGATGAGTACTGTGAGAACGTTGGACTGCCTTGGGGCGATGAACAGAAGGACGCGCTGTACAACCAGGTGCTCAACATGGGTGCCACCATCATCAAGGCGAAGGGAAAGACTCACTACGGAATAGCGACCTGCGTCTGCTCACTGGCTGACGCTGTCCTCAACCAGAGACTGACTGTAGCGCCTGTAACATCCCCTCTGCAGGGAGAATACGGCATAAGTGATGTCGCGCTCAGCCTGCCGTCGATCGTTGGCGTAAACGGCGTAGAACACCGTCTGGAGGAGCACTGGCTCAAGAGCGAGCGCGATAAGCTCGACGTCAGCGCGCAGAAACTGATTGAAACACTGGAGAGACTGAAAGGGTTTTAAGTAATAATGATTAAATTCAATGTTGCGCCTGTAATCGACAGGGGTGTCGAGTACATGGCATTGGCTATAAAAGAGGCTAAAACCTGCGGTGACGGACCGTACACGAAGAAGTGTCACGCCTGGATTGAAGAGAAGACTGGAACGACACAGGCGCTTCTGACGACGTCCGGGACCCAGGCCCTTGAGCTGGCCGCGATTCTGTCGGAAGTGAAAGAGGGGGATGAAGTCATCCTGCCGTCATTTACTTTTTCATCGACAGCCAACGCATTCGTCATGCGAGGCGCGAAGCTTGTGTTCGTGGACATAAGACCCGACACCAAGAACATCGATGAGAAGCTCATAGAGGACGCTATAACAGAGAAGACAAAGGTTGTCGTTCCGGTCCACTACGCCGGGGTCGGCTGCGAGATGGATACCATTATGGATATCGCTGAGAAGCACGGACTTCTCGTCGTTGAGGACGCCGCACAGGGCGTCATGTCTTCATACAAAGGCAAGGCCCTTGGCACGATGGGCGACTTCGGATGCTTCAGTTTCCATGAGACAAAGAACTACAGCATGGGCGAAGGCGGCGCGATCCTTATCAAGGACAGCGCAAAGGCAGAAGAAGCCGAGATCATCAGAGAGAAGGGAACCAACAGAAGCAGATTCCTGAGGGGACAGGTAGATAAATACTCATGGGTCAGCATGGGTTCGTCATTCCTGCCGAGCGACATTAACGC
>CADAHK010000035.1 GCA_902787725.1 uncultured Eubacteriales bacterium
CTGAAGCGTTATAGTATCAAAGTAATTTAATTATTTATTCAGATAAAGCAATAAAGCACTGAAGGTTGAAGGAGAAGAAGATGATAAAGATTCTTAAAAACGGCGAATATGCACTGGACGATGTACTTATCAGAGACAGATCTGGCAGAGATGTCAGCGCTGTAGTATCTGACATTATTTTCAGCGTTAAGATGGGCGGAGATCCTACCCTCATCAACTACTGCAAGACGCTGGACGGTGCGGACATCACCAGTCTTGAGCTGACCAAGGAGGAAATAGATGCTGCAGTTGCAGAAGTTCCGGAAGAAGTAATGAACACACTTCAGGAGGCGGCTGACAGAATCGCATATTATCATAAAGCGCAGATTAAGGAAGGGTATGTACTTGAAGAGGACGGAATCAGACTTCGTCAGAAGGTACTTCCTCTCAAGAAGGTTGGAATCTACATTCCGGGAGGCACGGCCGCATATCCTTCAACAGTTCTCATGAACGCGATACCGGCGAAGATCGCGGGAGTAGAAGAAGTCGTAATGGTTTCTCCTCCTAGCAGCAACGGCAGCATTGCGCCTGTAATTCTGGCCGCTGCGAGAATTGCCGGCGTGGACAGGGTTTTCAGAATTGGAGGAGCGCAGGCAATTGCGGCGCTGGCTTACGGAACAAAATCAGTGCCGATGGTAGATAAGATCGTAGGGCCGGGAAACGCGTATGTAGCTGAGGCTAAAAAGCAGGTATTCGGTCAGGTCGGAATCGACCTCATCGCTGGTCCGAGTGAGGTCCTGGTTATCGCGGACAAAGGCAGCGACGCACGCATCATAGCGGCGGACATGCTTTCACAGGCCGAGCACGATAAAATGGCTACGGCTGTTCTTATCACGCCGGACACCTTTGTGGCAGAGAGAACAGCTGAACAGCTGGAGGTACAGCTGGCAAACCTGCCTAGACAGGAGATCGCCAGAGAGTCCGTAGAAGTAAACGGCAAGATCATCATAGTCAAGAACATCGATGAAGCAATCGAACTGGCGAACAAGCTGGCTCCTGAGCATCTGGAGCTCTACCTTGACGATGCAGAAGAATATGCCGACAAGATCGAGAACGCAGGCTCCGTATTCATCGGCAAGAACTGTCCGGAAGCTCTGGGCGACTACTTCGCGGGTCCTAACCATACACTGCCGACTTCAGGCACGGCCAGATTCGCAGGCCCGCTGACAGTTGACGACTTCACGAAGACAATGTCTCTGACATACTACGGAAATGAAGCCCTCAAGGAAGCGAAGGATAAAGTGGCGCTGCTCGCAAGGCAGGAAGGTCTGGAAGGACACGCAATATCAATACTGAGCAGATTTGAATAGAGATATGAAAGTAAACAAGAACATATTCAGTAACAAAGAAAAAGCCATGTTTGCTCTCAGGTCACTGTACGCAAGTCATGGCTTTTCGATGTACAGGATGAGCAAGTTCGAGGAATTCGAACTCTACGCTTCAAACATGGACTTCCTGGATTCAGGACAGATAATAACATTTACGGATACGGACGGGATGCTCATGGCGCTCAAGCCGGATGTTACCCTGTCGATAGTCAAGAACAACAGGCACATCGGCAACCGCATTATCAAGCTCTTCTACAACGAGAACATCTACAGAGTCTCGCCGAAGACGCACTACTTCAAGGAGATAATGCAGGTAGGGCTGGAGTGTCTCGGCGCTGTCGACGACGAGTGCATCAGCGAGGTTCTTCTGCTGGCGGCGGAAAGCATGAACGTTCTGAGCGACGACGCCAAACTGGATGTATCGAATCTTGACATTCTGACGCAGCTTTTCGAAAGCTGCAACATATCCAGGGAAACCGAAGAGCAGCTCACGATGTGCATAAGCAGCAAGAACGCGCACGGACTTGAGCGGGTGTGCCGCAGCGCAGACCTGGGTCCCGCAAAAGCAGAGCTTCTGAAGACGCTGGTCACCACATACGGCAATCCGGACGAAGTTATCCAAAAGCTCGAAGCGGAATTCCTGGAGAACAGCCTCTTCTCCTTTGAAGAGAAGGTTTCCTTTGGCAAAAGCATCAGCGCCCTCAAGAAGGTTGTTGAAGCCTTTAAGAGGGCGGGGCTTGAAGACATGCTGAACATAGACTTCTCGGTCGTCAGCGACCTGAAGTACTACAACGGCATAATCTTCAAGGGCTTTGCCGCGGGCATTCCGGACGGGGTTCTCTCAGGCGGCCAGTACGACAAGCTCATGAAGCGTATGAAGCGGACGTCCCGCGCCATAGGCTTCGGCGTCTACATCGACAGCATGGGCAAGCTCTCCAAGTTCGACGGGGAGGAGGTGGAGATCGTTGACTGAAATGATCAACATCGCGCTCCCTAAAGGAAGGCTCGGGGACAAAGTCTACAGCATGTTCGAAAAAGCCGGATACGAGTGCCCTTCAATAAAAGAGAAGAACAGGAAGCTGATCTTCGAAAATCCGGAGGTCGGCGTCAGGTACTTCTGGGTAAAGCCTTCCGACGTGGCGATTTACGTTGAGAGAGGCGCGGCCGACATCGGCGTGGCCGGCAAGGACATTCTAATGGAAGCCGGAAGCGATGTGTATGAGCTCCTCGATCTGAACGTAGGCAAGTGCCGCATGGCTGTGGCAGGGCCCGCCGGTTTCAGCTATGACAGAAACAACGAGCTGAGGGTCGCCACGAAGTTCGTCAACGTGGCCCGCGAATTTTACGCCGCCTCAGGAACGGACATAGACATAATCCATCTTAACGGTTCAATCGAACTTGCTCCGATACTGGGGCTTTCCGATGTCATAGTCGACCTTGTTGAAACAGGCACAACTCTCCGCGAGAACAACCTGGAGGTTGTCGATGTAATCACGGAGATAAGCGCGCGCCTGATTTCAAACAAGTCCAGCTTCAAATTCAAAACGAAGAAGATCGTAGAGATAACACGCAGCCTTGAGAGCATAATAGAATAACAGGCAAAGGCAACATGAGCAGATTTTTAAACAGCAGGTACAGAGACCTTGAACCATACACACCGGGCGAACAGCCTCAGGATCAGAAGTACCTGAAACTGAATACGAATGAGTCTCCGTTCCCGCCTGCGCAGACAGCGCAGAAAAACGCGGCTGAAGCAGCGAAGAGTCTGAATCTCTATTCCGACCCGGACTGCAGAGTTCTGTCAGACGCGCTTGCAGAGAGACTGTCCGCTGACAGCGGAGTGAAACTGACAAGTGAAAACCTGATTATAACCAACGGCTCCGACGAGGTGCTGAATTTCGCGTTCATGACTTTCTGCGGCAGTGAAAAACCTGCCGTGTTCCCGGATGTAACCTACGGGTTCTACCCGGTCTTCGCGGACATGAACGGCGTACCCGCAAGAGAGATTCCCCTAAGCGAAGAGTTCAGAATCAACACAGGCGATTACATTGGCGCCGGCGGAACGATCTTCATCGCCAATCCGAACGCCCATACAGGCGTTGCTCTTACACGCGGGCAGATTGAGGAAATCCTGGCCGGAAATCCTGAGGATCTGGTAGTCGTGGATGAGGCGTACGTGGATTTCGGAGCGGAGAGCAGTCTGCCTTTGCTTGAGAAGTACGACAACCTGCTGGTCGTTCAGACCTTCTCAAAATCCAGATCGCTGGCGGGAGGCAGGCTAGGCTTCGGAGTTGCTTCAAAGGAGATAATAACCGATCTTCAGACCATCAGGTTCTCGACGAATCCGTACAATGTGAACTCCATGACCATGGCGGCCGGCCTGGGGGTCCTTGAGGAAGAGGAGTACACCCAAAAGAACTGCGGGGAGATCATCGTTAATAGGCGATATACGCAGGAACAGCTTAACGCCATGGGTTTTGAGCTCACCGATTCGTCAGCGAACTTTGTGTTCATGAAGCATCCGGACGTGGACGGCGGCAGGATATATGAGGAAATGAAGAAGAGAGGAGTGCTGATCCGCCACTTCACAAAGGAGCGGATAGCGCAGTACAACAGAGTAACAATAGGAAGCAGAGAACAGATGGACAAGTTCCTTGAAGTTCTCGGAGAGGCGATAGAGGAACTGAAATGAGAGAAGCGGAAATCATCAGAAAGACGGCCGAAACAGACATCGCGCTGAAGCTGAATCTCGACGGCGCGGGAAAATCCGACATCGAAACAGGCGTCGGTTTTCTCGACCACATGCTGACGCTTTTCGCAAAGCACGGCAGATTTGATCTGGACATAAGATGTCAGGGAGACACGAATGTGGACGACCACCATACGGTCGAGGACATCGGAATCGCGCTGGGCGATGCTTTCGCGAAAGCTCTCGGCGATAAAAAAGGAATCAGCAGATACGGCAGCGCCATCATACCGATGGATGAGTCGCTGATTCTTACGGCAGTGGATTTTTCGGGAAGGTGTTATCTTGGTTTTGCGCTGGACATTCCGACGGCTAAGGTCGGCACTTTCGATACGGAGCTCGTAGAGGAGTTCTGGATGGGATTCGCCAGAAGCGCAGCGTGCAATCTGCACATCAGAAAAATCGCCGGCACGAATTCCCACCACATAATAGAGGGTGCGTTCAAATCGGCAGCCAGGAGCATGCGCGAGGCCGTGCGTATCGAAGAAGACTTCGCGGATGAGATACCGTCGACGAAAGGAGTTCTCTAGTGATTGCGATAATTGACTACGGCGTGGGAAATCTGTTTTCCCTGCAGAGTTCACTTAAATACATCGGACAGGAAGCGCGCGTTACTGCGGACCGCTCCGAAATTGAAGCGGCGAACCGGATCATTCTTCCGGGCGTCGGGGCGTTCGCGGATGCAGCGGATAAGCTCCGCGAAAGCGGAATGGCCGACATTGTAATACAGCAGGCAAAGGCAGGAAAGCCGCTAATGGGAATCTGCCTGGGCATGCAGCTGCTGTTTGAGAAGAGCTACGAGTACGGAGAACACGAAGGGCTGGGTCTTATCAAAGGGAGCATTGTTCCTATCAAAGACGTAGTTCCCGAAGGATACAAGATTCCGCACATCGGCTGGAACGCTTTGAAGTTCAAAGGAGAAAAGGACCCGCTGTTCAAGTACACAAAAGAGGGCGACCACGTCTACTTCGTCCATTCCTTCTACGGGGCGGACTGCGACGATAGCACCATCGCAGTGACTGAATACAGCGCGACGCTCACTGCGGCAGTGAGAAACGGCAGCGTATACGGATGCCAGTTCCACCCTGAGAAGAGCGGCAATGTAGGACTGGATATTCTAAGAGCTTTCTGTGAGATTTGATTACAAGAGGTAGATAATGAAGATATTTCCCGCAATAGACCTGTTCGACGGAAAGGCCGTGAGGCTTTTGCGCGGCAGGTACGAGGACATGACAATATACAGTGAGGACCCGCCATCAATCGGAAGAGATTTTGCGGCGGCGGGGGCGCGCCAGATACACATAGTGGATCTTGAAGGCGCGAAAGACGGCACGACCCCGAACTTCGATACAGTCTGCAGGATCAAGGAGGAGAGCGGCTGCTTTTGCGAGATCGGTGGCGGAATAAGAAGCACAGAAGTCATAGGAAGGTACATGGAAGCGGGTCTTGACCGCGTGATTCTCGGAACTGCGGCGGTGACCGACCGCGGATTTCTCGAGGAGGCGGTGGGCCGGTGGGGCGAAAAAATCGCTGTAGGCATCGACCTTAAAGACGGCTTCGTCGCGATAAAAGGATGGACCGAGAAGACGCAGATCACGGCCGAAGATTTCTGCGGGCAGATGCAGGAGCTTGGGGTGAAGACGAGCATCGTCACGGACATTTCCAGAGACGGGGCGATGAAAGGAACGAACCACGAGCTATATGAAAAACTGTCGGAGCAGTTCGGCATGCAGCTTGTTGCTTCGGGAGGAGTATCAACGATCGACGATGTGAAGCGACTGGCGGCGCGGGGACTGTACGGAGCGATAATAGGAAAGGCGTATTACACCGGCGCCATAGATCTGAGAGAGGCTATAGAGGTAGCGCGATGATAACAAAGAGAATAATTCCCTGTCTGGACGTAAAAGACGGCAGGGTGGTAAAAGGCACAAAATTCAAAGACCTGAACGACGTCTCCTCGCCTGTGGAACTGGCAAAGTTCTACACCCAGGCGGGCGCGGACGAGCTGGTCTTTTATGACATAACAGCGTCAAGCGACGGAAGAAAACTGTTCACAGAGATACTCACCGAGACAGCGTCCAACGTTTTTATTCCTCTGACAGTAGGCGGAGGCATCAGCACCATTGAGGATTTCGACAGAGTGCTGAAGTGCGGCGCGGATAAAGTCAGCGTGAATTCGGGAGCCATCAGGAACCCGTCGATCATCGGCGAGGCCGCGAAGCTCTACGGCGACCAGTGCGTTGTTCTGTCGGCGGACATTTCACTCATCGACGGAGTGTACAGAGTCTTCGCCAAAGGCGGACGCGAGAACACGGGCATGGAAGCCATCGAATGGATCCGGCGCTGCGTGGACATGGGAGCCGGCGAGGTCGTAGTCAATTCAATTGACACAGACGGAGTGAAAAAAGGCTTCGACATTCCGCTGCTGAAGAAAGTCTGCGAGGCGGTCAGCGTTCCCGTCATCGCGTCGGGAGGAGCCGGATGCATCGACGACTTCATCGAGCTCTTCACGGAGATCCCGGAGATAGACGCGGGGCTTGCGGCGAGCATCTTCCACTTCAGGGAGGTTGAGATTTCGGATCTGAAAGCAGCAATGGCAAAGGCAGGAATACCGGCAAGATAAGGAGACATGACATGGTTAATGTTGAGGAAATAAAATTTGACGAGAAAGGTCTGGTTCCGGCGATCGTCGTGGACGCGGATACGAATCAGGTGCTGACACTGGCTTACATGAACGAGGAGAGCCTGCGCATTTCGCTGGAGAAAAAGCTGACCTGCTTTTGGAGCAGATCCAGACAGGAACTCTGGCTCAAGGGAGAGACAAGCGGCAACTACCAGCATATAGTTTCCATAACGGCGGACTGCGACAGAGACGCGCTGGTTGTTAAGGTTAAGCCTGACGGTCCGGCGTGCCACCTGGGGACGTGGTCGTGCTTCGACTACCCGGTGCTGGAGGCCGAATCGCCTGAAACTGAGGCCGAATCGTCTAATGACGATTCATGTGAGGAGTTCTCTTACGAAGGACTGATGGAGCTGATTCGCGGACGCAAGACAGAAGGCAAGGAAGGTTCCTACACGACGTACCTGTTTGAGAAAGGGCTGGATAAGATCCTGAAGAAGGTCGGCGAGGAGTCCACCGAGGTCATCATCGCCGCCAAGGCGGAGGACAAGGCTGAAACAGTTTACGAGATAGCGGATCTGGCTTATCATGTTATGGTACTGATGGTCGAGGCGGGAATCTCACTGGACGAGATAAAAGACGAACTGGCTTCACGGCACGTGATCGACCACAAAGTGAAGCAGGAAAAGATGACGAAGTGAAACATGAAATTCGACAAATATCTGGAACTGAATAAAAAAGGACTGGCGGATTTTCACGCCCACACATGCTACTGCGACGGAAACAACACGCCGGAGGAAATGGTGAGGAGCGCCGCCGAAAAAGGACTGGCTGCTTTTGGACTGTCCGGTCACGGATACACGACCTACGATGAAAGCTACTGCATGCTGCCTGAAGATGAAGCGGCATACGAACGCGAAATACGCAAGCTGGCGGCGGAGTACGAAGGACGGATTGAGGTTCTGTGCGGAGTCGAGCAGGACTGTCTGGCGGGAAGACCGACGCGTGACTGGGATTATGTCATCGGATCGGTGCACTACATCGACTGCAGTCAGCAGGGCGGCGGAATAGAAGTAATTGACGAGAGCAGGGAGATCTGGCTTGACATTGCGGACCGATGTTTCGGCGGCGATGTTTACGCCATGATCGAAAAGTATTATGAGACGGAGACATCGGTGGTCGATTCGACCGGCGCGGACATCATCGGTCATCTGGACCTGATCACCAAATACAACGCCGGCGGCGAAGGCGGCGCGAAGGGAGAACTCTTCGACGAAGGTCATCCGCGTTACGTTGCGGCATGGCAGAAGGCGACGGACAGGCTGATTGAATCCGGCGCGCTCTTCGAGATAAACACGGGCGGAATGAAGAGAGGCTACAGAACCGACGCCTATCCGGCAAAACCGATTCGCGACTACATTGCGGCACACGGCGGCAGATTTATCCTCTCAAGCGACAGCCACAACACAGAAACGCTGTGCAGAGGGTTTGACAGATACCGGGATGAAATAAAAAAGTGACAGCAGCAGGCTGTCACTCAAGCGGAAGATATTTTTCGTAGAGAAGTTTGGCGAATTCGCAGCTTGTATAGGCTGCGAATTTCTGGTATTCGTCCGATTATTTACTGTCGACGAAATCACATATTGATCATCTTTAATCTACCACAAATCCTGCGATAGTGCTATAATCCAATAGGGGTAAAAACTGAAAGGACTAATGTTAATATGTACAAAGAAGCAATGAGAGCCGCGTGGGCCGAGATCAACCTTACCAATCTGGATTTCAACATCAAGCAGATCAAGAACAAGGTCGGCAGAGATGTCAAGATAACAGGAATCATCAAGGCCGACGGTTATGGACACGGCTCAGTAAAATGCGCATCCGTTCTCAAGGCGAACGGCATAGATTCATTCGGAGTAGCGACTCTTTCCGAGGCGATCAAGCTCCGCAAGGCCGGCTATACAGAGGAGCAGATTCTCATTCTGGGACTGACTCCTGAACCTTACGCAGACATACTTGCGGAATACGATCTGACTCCGGTCATCTGCGGCTACACAAACGCCGAGGCAGTCAACAACGCGGCGCGCAAAGCGGGCAAGATAATCGAATGCTATGTGGCGGTGGATACAGGCATGGGAAGAATCGGTTACAACCCTGAAGACCCTGCTTCCGTCGAAGATGTAAAGATGATTACAACGCTCCAGCACATCAAGCTCGTAGGACTTTTCTCCCACTTCGCAACAGCGGACGCGGCGGACAAGAACTACGCACACATGCAGGAGAACAGATACTCCGGTTTCTACAAAGCGCTCATGAAGGAAGACATCGTTCTTCCGATGAAAGCCCTCTCCAACAGCGCCGCGATCATGGAGATTCCAACGGCTCACTTCAACCAGGTGCGTCCGGGCATAATTCTCTACGGACTCTATCCGTCAGATGAGGTTGACAGAAGCGCCTTTGAGATCAGACCGGTAATGAGCGTAAAGGCTAATATCGTTCAGCTCAAGAAGGTGCCTGCCGGAACATCAATCAGTTACGGCCGCAAGTGGACCGCTCAGAAGGACAGCATCATTGCTACAATTCCTCTCGGTTACGCGGACGGATATCCTCGTCCGTACTCGTCCAAGGCCGAGGTAATCGTCAACGGAGTAATGGCTCCGATTACCGGCAACATCTGCATGGACCAGTGCATGATCGACGTAACGAACGTTCCGTATGTACGCGTCGGCGACGAGGTGACGATAATGGGTAAAGACGGCATCTACGAAATATCCGCGGACGATATCGCCGCAGCGACAGGAACGATCAACTACGAGATCGCCTGCGCTTTCGGACAGAGACTGCCTAAGGTTTACGTGTACTGATAACGCAAAGGCAGCCCGTTAAAGCAAAGGCAACCCTGCAAAAAAAGAAAAACAGCTCCCAGCGCTCATGCGAAATGGGAGCTGTTATTTTATATCAAAATGGATTACGAGAGGGACTCCATCTTGCCTTCGTCACCGAGCGAGTGTTTTACTCTGTCAGCTTCTTCAGCAGTCTTGGCGTCATTCCAGTGATCCATGGTACCCACCAGATATCCTGTGATTCTTCTGATTCTCTCAAAAGGAACATGTGAGAATTCATAGCTCAGATCGGCGTACTCGCCATCGATGTTGATATCCAGCTTGTTCAGTTTTCTGTTGTACTTTTCTTCGAGATATTCTACGTAAGCCTGTGCTTCCTTTGGATCGGCATTGCCGGTAATTACGATTGACATTTTTGTTTCCTCCTTCACTTGCAGGTTCACACCACATCATTTGGTGCTTTTGTGCAGGATGATTATATAATAACCCACATCATCTTGTATAGTGCAAAAAGCAAAAAAACATCAAAAATGCAATCTTGACTAAAATAGTCCAGTTAAAAACGGCCTTTTGTTTTATTAAGCATACTACTGCTTTTGCGGATTAACTGTTATAATGAAGAAGACCCGAAGTAAGGAGGATAGAGATAAGCACAATGAGAAAGATAATAATTGCGGCACTAGGATAGAGATAAGCACAATGAGAAAGATAATAATTGCGGCACTCGCCTTTGTTATGATGACCTGCATTGCTTTTGCTGAAGGCGAGAACAGTGATAACAGCGGGGATACCGGATCGTCATTCGACATCAATCTGGTGGGCATGACCCTCGACCAGACCGAGTGTGAGAAGACCGGCAACCCGATTGAGCCCGGAGTGACTCTTAAATATGGCGGTGCGGATTTGGGCGCAACCGTATATCCATATGAAATCGAGTACGCCAACAATGTCAATGTCGGCACGGCAACTGCAACGGTGGTGTTTTCAGACACGCTCTTTCCTGAAGGAACTGCTCCCGAAGCCAGAAGCAAGAGTGTGACATTTGAAATTGTGCCGGCAAAGCCTGCGGCTGCAGCGATAACGAAAGTAACCAGCAGCAAGCCAAATGTTACGGTGGCCTGGAACAAGGTAAGCTGCAGCGGATATGAGCTTCAGATTTCACAGAACAGCAGCTTCTCGGGCGCTTCAACATATAAGCAGACAGCGACCTCGAA